>JACQUR010000195.1 GCA_016210245.1 Chloroflexota bacterium | reverse complement strand
GCTCGCGCCCTGTCGACTGTGAACTGTCGACTGTCGACTCGGTCTGGTATCAAGCACTCGGCGCAGACTCCAGCAGCGAGGCCAGCGCGCGGTCGAACGCGGCAACCGTGGGCGGCTGCGCACCGTCCTCTTCCACCGCCAGCGCCAGGTCTGACGGCGCCCCGCGCCAGGCAATGCCGCCGGCCCGCAGCGCCACCAGCTCGTCGCACAGGGTGGCCAGGTCGGCCAGCAGGTTGCTCGCCATGACGACCGTCTTGCCCATGCCGCGCAGCTCGCGCAGCACTTCCGTCTGCTCCAGGCGGGCCGAGCCGTCGAGCCCGCGCAAGGGGTCATCCAGAAGCAGCACGGGCGGATCGTGGACCAGCGCGGCCGCCAGCGCGGCACGTCGGCGCTGGCCGGGCGAGAGCGAGCCTGCCAGCGCGTGCGCCTGGTCCGACAGCTCCACCACGCCCAGCAAGGTCCGCACCGTCTCCTCCCGGATGGCCTTGCCCTGGCCGTGGGCGCGGGCCACGAAATCGAGGTTCTGGGCCACGGTCAAGCGCTGGTACAGCCCGGCACGCTCGGACAGGTAACCCACCCGCTGGCGCACCGCGGCCGCGTGGCGGGTGGTCTCCCATCCGTGTACGCGCACCCAGCCCTCGGCGGGCGCGGCCAGGCCCGCCAGCAGCCGCAACAGCGCGCTCTTTCCCGCCCCGTTCGGCCCGACGAGCCCCACCAGCGCCCCGGTGGCCAGGCGGAAGCTCATCCCGCGCAGGGCCCAGCGGTGGCCAGCCTGCCAGCCGAGCTGGTAGGCTTCGACCGCCACGGGCGGATCGCTCGCAGGCGGGCCAACTACGTCGCTCACCCGTTCGCCACCCGGACGACCGGGGTCACGTCGAACCGGCTGATGTTCACCTGGCGTACCCGCCCTGCCACTCCACTATCCAGACGGTAGCGCAGGCGCACGTCTCCGGTTGCCGAGACGAAATCCTGCGGCTCGGGGATGCGCGCGCTGGTGGCTCCGAGCTGCCAGTCCTGCCAGTCGCCGGTCCGCCAGTTGAACAGGCCGACGCGCTGCAGCTCGGCCAGCGAAGGGCTCAACCGAGTGCCCACGACCTGGAGACCGAGGTTGACCAGCAGCGCGTCCACGTCCCAGGGCCCTTCGGCCGCGGGCAAGGTGAGCTGCAGGCTGATCGCCTCGCCGGGCGAGACGGAGTAGAAGTCGCGGTCGGGGGCGAAGGTTGGCGCCCCGCCCAGGTCGCGCCGCGTCATGAGCGAGGCGGGCACCGGCCCCTGGTAGCCCAGCGGCAGCCGAACCCCGGCTGGGGCGAGCAGCACCGCGCCGCTGCGCACGGAGGCGCTGCCGCCGCCCACGAGGGCCACCTCCAGCGGGTCGCGGGGCAGCCAGCCGATGAGGGTCGGCCCGCGCAGCTCGGTGCGGCGCACCAGGAAGCGCTGCGTGAACAGGGAGTCGAGCAGGTCGCGCTGGGCGCTCGGAGGCTGGCCGCGGGGCGGCTCGCCCAGCAGGGCCACCGGCAGCGCCTGGGACGCGACATAGCCCGTGGAGGCATACATGGGCGCGCTCGTGTCCACCGAGACCGACTGGCCCGGGCCGAGCGCGCCCAGCGGCACCACCTGCGTGTCGACGACCAGGGCGAGGTTCTCGAGGCGCTGCCCCAGGGCGTTGGTGACCGTGCCGTGCAGACGACTGTCGACGTCCAGCGCCAGGTCGGTCTCCAGCCGCACGGCCGCCGAGGCCACCTGGCCGTCGAACCCGAAGGTGCTCAGCCTCGAGCGCGCCAACGGGAGGTCGCGGATCTGGGGCGCCTGGGTCTCCACCGCGGTCACCGCCCAGTCGACGTCCGACTCGTCGTTCGGCCTGGGCGAGGGATACCACAGGCTGAACGAGAGCGCCGAGGTGGGGAGCTGGAAGGTGTACGAGTCCGAGCGCTGGGGCCAGGCAGAGACGTACGTGCGCGCGTACGCGGCCTCGCCCAGGGCAACCGGGCGGATCACGCTGACCTGGCTCACCTGCACGTCCGGCTCGGCCCGCGCCAGCGCCAGCGCGAAGGCGGCGCCGGTGGACACCAGCCCGATCCCGGCCAGCGCCAGCGCGGCCCTGCCCGGGCGCCGCCAGGCGCCAAGGAGCAGCACCGCGGCCGCGCCGGCGACGGCCGCCAGGGAGGAGAGTGCGAGCAGCCAACCGGCCTCCGGCCGGGGTTGGGTCGAGTAGTCGGTGAGCGCCCAGCGGGGGACGCGCCCCCAGCGCAGGTAGGGCCGCACCAGCGACGAGCCCGTGCCGCTGTCGATCGAGGCATGGGTCAGCAGATAGCGCCACAGCTCGCCCTGGCCCGGCCAGCTCAGCAGCGCGGGGCTCGTCGGCTCGAACGCCAGGTAGATCACCCCACCGTCACCGCGCTTGGCGGCGACCACCAGGGGGATGCCCTCCTGGCTGGCCAGCACCCGACCGGCGCCCGCGCCGTCGCGCAGGCGAGCGCGGGTGACCAGCCACGGCCCGGCCTGCTCCAGCGTCTCGCCGGCCAGGGCTTCAAGCGCGTCGAGCGACTCCACGCTCGCCAGCCCCTGCGGCTCGACCGGCAGGAGGCTGGGGGGCAGCGCGGCGAGGTTGGCTCGCCAGCCCGTGCCGCCGACCGCGAGCAACAGGCCTCCGCCATTGAGCCACACCTGCAGCGCCTCGATCTGGTCCGGGCGGAGCTGGGTGGAGTTGGCGCCGTCGAGGATCAGGCAGTCGAAGGAGCCCAGCAGATGGCCCACCGCGGGCAGCTCCGCCGTGGCAACGGGGACCACACGCGCACGCCTGATGGGCGGAGGGAGGTCCAGCGCGGCCAGGAAATCGTAGCTCCTGGCGTCGCGGCCCACCACCCCACAGAAGAGCTCACCCAGCGGCACGCGGGCCATGGGCACGTCTTGCTCCGCCAGCACCTCGCCCGAGCCCGAGGCCACCAGCTCGGCCTCGGTCCGGCTGGCCGCGGTCGGGATGCGCACGTCCAGCGAGAAGCGGCGGTGCGTCCGTCCGGGCACGGCCACCGGGAGCGTGTAGACCGTGGGGGCGTTGCTGAAGGTGCCTCGGTTGGGGCCGCTGGTCACCCGCACGCGCAGCTCACCGCCGAACGAGACAGGCGCCTCGTTGACCACCTCGGCCGCGAGCGGCACCCACCCGCCGACCCGACCCTGGCCGTCGAAGCCGGCCCGTGCTTGCAGGCGGAGCGATCCGGGCGGCGGCGAGTTGGCGGACAGACCACCAGCCTGGGCGTACACGACCCCAGCCAGGTACATACTGGCCACCGCCAGGGCGGCGACCAGGAACGTCACGACGATGCGCTGTCTGCGTGTGGCTGACACGAGTCTGCGGTCTCCGCTCTCCCTTCCCATTGTACCGGTTCGCCGGCCCCTTGACACCATTTCCGGGCGCCGCTTGCGGCAACTCCGACTGGTACTTTCTTCCCTGTTCTCTTCAGACTATCATTGACTGCGCACCGTGAGAATGGGAAGACCACGTTGGAGGGTACCGATGCCTGCGCGACCACTCGCGACCATGCTCTGTCTGGCCATCGTGCTCCTGTTCGGGTTCACCGCCTGCGCGCCCGCCGCCCCGGCGCCGACGGTGGCGCCGCAGAAACCGGCGCCCACTGCCGCGCCGGCAACCCAGGCGCCGGCGCCCAAGCCGGCCGCGACGGCGGCGGCCAAGCCCGCGGCAACGGCCGCGGCCAAACCGGCGGCCACCACCGCCCCGGCTCCGAAGCCGACGGAGAAGACGGCCGCCAAACCCGCGTTCGACGAGCAGGCGATCGCCGCGTTCTACAAGGGCAAGACCATCAAGATCATCGTCGGCTCGGCCGCCGGCGGCGGCTACGACCAGTACGCTCGCGCCATCGCGCGCTACTTCGGCAAGCACATCCCTGGCAACCCCAGCATGATCGTCGAGAACATGACCGGAGCGGGCAACCTGATTGCCGTCAACTACCTCTACAACGCGGCTCCGAAGGACGGCACGGTCATCGGGCACTACACCGGCAACATGGTGAAGCAGCAGCTCTTTGGCGCCCCGGGGGCGCAGTTCGACGCGGCCAGGTTCAACTACCTGGGCGCCCCGATGGCCAACAGCGCGATCATGGTCGTCCACAAGCGCGTGGGCGTCACCACTCCGGAGCAGATCATGGGGCCGAGCGGCAAGGAAGTGATCGTGGGCGGCATGGCCCCGGGCTCGATGACCGACGATGCCCCGGCCATGGTGCGCGACGTGCTGGGCGCCCGGCTCAAGCTCGTCCCGGGCTATTCGGGGACCACGCCCATCCGACTGGCCATGGACCAGGGCGAGGTCGACGCGCTGTACAACTCCTGGGAGTCGATCAAGGTGACCAGCGAGGAGCAGGTGCGGAGCGGCGAGTACGTCGCGCTGCTGCAGGTGACCGAGAAGCGGCACCGGGACCTGCCGAACGCGCCGACCGTGATCGAGCTGGCCAGGACCGATGAGCAGCGCCAGTTGCTGCGCGCCGGCCAGATCAATCCCGATCGCGCCTCGCGTCCCTTCGTCGCACCACCGGGCGTGCCCCCGGACCGGGTCGAGGCACTCCGCGCCGCCTTCAGCGCGACCATGCAGGACAAGGAGTTCCTGGCGGAGGCCGACAAGGCGAAGATGATCATCGAACCCGTGTCCGCAGACGACATGAAGAAGCTGGTGGAGCAGGTGCTGGCCACGCCCGCCGACCTGAAGCCAAGGCTCCAGAAGATCCTGGCCCCGTAGCCCCGAGTGCTGACCAGCATGGCCCTGGACCAATTCACCGGCCTGGCCGCCCGGCGAGAGGCGGTCGTGGCGGAACTGCAGCGTCTGCACGCCGGGGAGGAGACGGTTTACACCGGCTGCCGCATCAACTGCGGGGGCAATCAGTGCGTCCTGAAGGTCCGGCGCAGGGGCGGCGTGGCCACGGCCATCGAGCCGGACGACCACTACCATCCTGGGGTCGGGCGTGAAGACGCGGTGGTCTCCGACCTGGACCTGGTCCGGAACCGCGTGCAGCAGCGCGGCTGTCCGATGGCCTGGGTGTGGCACAAGCTGGCCGCCTCGCCCGACCGCATCCTCTACCCGCTGAAGCGGGTGGCGGGCAGCCGTCGCGGGGAGGGCAAGTTCGAGCGCATCTCCTGGGACGAGGCCCTGGACCTGGTGGCGGGCAAGATGCAGGAGATGGTCGAGCGGTACGGGCCGTACTCGATCATGACCGGCTACTCCCCGAACACGCGCCTCGAGCGGCTGTTCGGGCTGTGGGGGGCCGGCATCGAGGGCTGGGGCTGGTGCTCCATGGATCCGGAGCGCCTGTCCATGCACCTGATGGCCGGCGTGCCCGGCTGGTCCTACGCCGAGGGCTCCAACGACATGGCCGACGTGCTGCTGAACACGCGGCTGATCGTCCTGTGGGGCTTCGACCCCACGACCACCCACTTCGGCGCTGGCCACCAGCTCGCCTACTATCTCGAGATGGCCCGCGAGCGGGGGGTGCCGGCGGTGTGCATCGACCCGCGCTACACAACGGCGGCCGAGACGCTGGCCGACCAGTGGATCCCGATCAAGCCCGGCACCGATACGGCGATGATGCTGGCCGTGGCCCACGTGCTGCTCGTGGAGGAGCTCTACGATCGGGCGTTCGTGGAGCAGCACGTGGACGCGCGGAGCTTCCAGGAGTGGCGGGCGTACATCCTTGGCGAGCAGGACGGGCTGGCCAGGACGCCGGAGTGGGCCGAGGGCATCTGCGCCGTCCCGGCCGAGACGATTCGGAGCTTTGCGCGCCTCTACGCCAGCAGCAAGCCCACCTGGCTGTGGAAGGGTTGGGGCGTGAGCCGCAAGAGCCGGGGGGAGAACACCGCCCGAGCGGCCGCGGCCCTGCAGGCGATCACCGGCAACTGGGGCGTGGCCGGCGGCTCGGTGCCCTTCCAGATGCGCTTTCGCGACAAGCCGCCGGTGATGCTGGCCTACGGCGAGATCCCGCGGCGGCTGGTGCCCAAGATGTATCGCAGCCACCGCTGGGTCCAGGCGATCCTGCTGCTGGACAAGGTCCATGCCGGCGAGCTGAGCGCCGAGGAGTACAAGGCCATCATCGGCTGGCGGGCAGGCGCGCTGCCCCGCCGACCGATCTCCAGGGTCTGGGCTGGCATCGTGCGCGGCGCCGGGGTGGCCGCCGCGATCGAGGCCGACGAGCGCAGCGAAGACGCCTCCGCGCTGCCGAACCCGAAGATGCTGCTCTGGGGCACGGTGGGTGGGCCCGGCACCAACAGCCTGAACAACAACGCCGACTCGGTGCGCGACCAGCTCGAGGCGCTGGAGCGGCTGGAGTGCGTGGTCTGGGCCGGCACCCAAATGGCGCCCATGGCCCGCTACGCCGACGTGGTCCTGCCGCTGGCCGAGATGACCCTGGAGACACGCTGGATCATGGCCAGCGGCTACGGCGGCTTCGCCAACTACACCTTCCTGCCGGGCGTGGTCCCGCCCCTGGGCGAGGCGCGGCTGGACGAGTGGGTGTACTCCGAGCTGGCGCGGCGGCTGGGGGTGGGCGAGCAGTACAACCGCTACTACCGCGGCGACAACTGGGACGAGGCCTGGGAGCGCTACCTCCAGGACGAGTACCAGCGCCTCACCGACCGACTGCGCCAGCAGGGAGTGGAGGCGCCTCCGTGGGAGGAGTTCCAGCAGCAGGCGCTGATCAACGTGGACGAGGCGTACGACGCGCCCTGGCACGGCTACCGGGACTTCATCGAGGGCGGCAAGCCGCTCCAGACCCGGACGGGCAAGATCGAGCTGTATAGCTACGCCGTGGCCGACGAGTCGGAGCGGGGCAAGATCCATTTCGACGAGCGCGGGCGCTTGATCGACAACCTGCCCAACGACT
This sequence comes from Chloroflexota bacterium, assembly GCA_016210245.1. Classification (GTDB taxonomy): domain Bacteria; phylum Chloroflexota; class UBA6077; order UBA6077; family JACQUR01; genus JACQUR01. Next base: position 10,806 of record JACQUR010000195.1, on the reverse strand, counting down.
GGCGCGACCTGCCGCCTCTGCCGATCTACCAGCCCATGTACCGGGGGATGGACCATGCGGACGTGCAGCGCTTCCCCCTGTTGCTGCTGACCAGCTACCCGCGCTACCGCAACCACAGCACCTTCTGGAACGTACCCTGGCTGAAGGGCGACTGCTACCGCCACGCCTGCTGGCTCAACGTGGCCGACGCCCAGCAGCGGGGCATCCGGGATGGTGACCCGGTGCGGGTCTCGAACGACAAGGGGGTGGCGGTCATCCCCGCCTACGTCACCTCGCGGGTGATGCCCGGGGTGGCCATGATCCACCACGGCGGCTACTACGAGCCCGACGAAAACGGGGTGGATCGGGGCTGCACGCCCAACGTCTTCCTGGGCGACCCGGAGAGCCCGGTGACGGCGCCCCTGGTGACCACTCTGGTTGAGGCGGAGCGGGATGGGCCCGCGCGTGTTCGATCCGAGCCGCGACCGTGAGGGAGCGCGGACCCGGAGTCCGCTCACCCTGAGCTTGTCGAAGGGCCTCACGGTCGCGGCTCGGTTGGAACGCGCAGGCGGGACGCCTGCGCCACCGGGGAGAATGCGGCTCAGGGAGGATGCTCCGTGGATAGCGTACGACCCATGGCCGGGCTGGCGCCCACGCAGCCCATGGTGGCCGGCGAGGACGTGTGGATCCCCAGCGTGTGCCGGATCTGCGCCAACGGGTGCGGGCTGCGGGTCCATCGCGTCGACGGGGTGGTGGTCAGGATCGAGGGCAACCCGGACAACCCGCACAACTTCGGCAAGCTGTGCGCCAAGGGGCAGGCGGCGATCATGGCCCTGTACGACCCCAACCGCCTGCGGAGCTGCCTGCGGCGGACCAACCCGCGCAAGGGCCCCGACCAGGACCCGGGCTGGCAGGAGATCTCCTGGGAGGAGGCGGTGCAGGAGGTGGTCGGCCGCCTGGGCAAGATCGCGGCCGACGACCCGCGCAAGCTGCTGTTCGCCAACGGCACCGGCGACGTGGACCTGCCCCGCATGGTCGGATCGGTCTTCGCCGAAGCCTTCGGCACACCCAACTACACGGTCGGGGTGTTCTTCGCCACCCACACCCGCGCCCACTACCTGAACACCGGCTCGATGCACACCGAGCCGGACCTGGACTACTGCCGCCTGCTGATGCTGTTCGGCTCGCAGAAAGGCACGGTGGGCGGCCACGATACCATGAAGACCGCGCAGGCCATGGCCCGGGCGCGAGCGCGGGGCATGAGGCTGGTGGCCTTCGACCCGATGTGTTCGACCATCGCCTCCAAGGCGGACGAGTGGGTGCCGCTGATCCCCGGCACCGACGGCGCGGTGGTGCTGGCCATGCTGCACGTGCTGCTCAACGAGCTGGGGACGATCGACGCGCCCTTCCTGGCCCGCCAGACCAACGCCCCGTACCTGGTCGGGCCGGACGGGCGCTACGCCCGCCAGCCCGACTCTGGCAAGCCGCTGGTCTGGGACCGCGCCGACGGGCAGCCCAGGGCCTACGACGATCCCACGGTGGGCGAGCCAGCCCTGGACGGCGCGTTCCAGGTGGGCGGCCAGAGCTGCCGCCCGGCCCTGGAGCTGCTGCGCCGACACGTCGCCCAGTTCCCGCCGGAGCGGGCGGAGGCGATCTCGACCGTGCCGGCCAGCACCCTGCGCCGCCTGGCGCGCGAGTTCGGCCAGACGGCCCAGGTCGGCGCCAGCGCGCCGGTGGACGGCGTGCTGCTGCCGCTGCGGCCGGTATGCGCCTTCGCCGATAGTCGGGGGTCTACCTGCCACAGCCAGGGGCTGTGGACCGGCACGGCCATCCAGTTGCTGAACGTGGTGGTGGGGGCGGTGGACGTGCCGGGCGGGAGCATCAGCACCAGCGTCTTCGGGCCGAAGGAGCGCCCGCGGGTGGCGGAGGGGCCGGACGGCATGGTCATGTTCGGCGGCCGGCTGCCGAGCGGGGAGCAACAGTATCCAGGGCGTACGCCGGGCCTGCCCCGGACGCTGCAGCTCCACGAGCTGTTCCCGCTCGGGCAGAACCCGCGCCCGATGCTGGGCCTGGCCCCGCTGGACTTCCCCCACCTGCTGCCCTACCGGCCCGAGCTGCTGATCGTCTGGGCCACCAACCCGATGATGACCGGGGTCGATCCCCGCCGCCTGGCCCAGGCGCTCGAGCAGATCCCGTTCGTGGTCGGGCTGGGCCACAAGATGGACGAGACGCTGGAGTGTGCCGACCTGGTCTTCCCCATCGCCCACCACCTGGAGCGGCTGGACTTCCCCATCAACCGCCTGGAGGGCTGGGTGACCGGGCGGCACTGGTACTGGGCAGCCCGCCAGCCGGTGGTCGACCCGCCCCCGGGCGTCCGCCACGTGGTGGACGTGTTCCTGGAGTGGGCCGAGCGGATCGGCGTGCTGCCCGGGGTCAACGAGCGGCTGAACGCCCGGCTGGGGCTGGCCGACGACCTGCGGCTGGAGCCCGAGCGGCGCTACTCGAACGCCGAGATCACCGAGCGGCGGATGCAGGCCATGTTCGGCCCGGACCATGACCTGGGCTGGTTCCAGCAGCACGGGCTGGTGGCCTGGGAGCGCACCCTGGCCGAGCGCTACCCGCGCGCCCTGGTCGCGCTGCCGCGCGTGCCGGTGTACTACCCCCACGTGCTGGACCGCCGCCAGGAGCTGCAGCCGGTGCTGGACCAGCTCGGCCTGGACTGGGACCTGTCCATCTACCAGCCGCTGCCCGTGTGGCTGGGCTGCTGGAGCCACAAGGCGCGCCAGCCCGACCAGTTCTACGCGGTCAACTACAAGCTGGCCTTCCACACCTGCTCGACCACCCAGAACAACCCCTGGCTGATGGAGCTGGCCGAGCATCACCGCCTGGCCCTGCGGGTGCTGGTGAACACCCGGACCGCCCAGCAGCGCGGCATCGCCGACGGCGACGAGATCGAACTGGTGGGCGCCAACGGCTACACCGCCCGCGGCCGAGCCCGGGTGTCCGAGTGCATCCACCCGGAGGTGGTGGGCATCGCCTCCTGCTTCGGCCACTGGTCGCGCGGCCAGCCCATCGCCCGGGGCAAGGGCCTGCACTTCAACTCCTTCATCCCGCTGAGCATCGAGGGCATGGAGCTGCTCTCGGCCGACTACGACCTGTGCGCCCTGGTGGCCGTCCGAAAGGTGTGACGGCCCGGGGAAGGAACAGGCAACAGGCACGCAACGCCCCGCTGTTTCACGATCGCGGTGCAACGAGGGCAATGGGTTCGTTTGGCGAGAAAGGGGGCCCCATGAGGGTGCGCCCCCTCACCCCCCCTACCCCCCTCTCCCTCCAGGGGCGAAGGGGGAGCCTCTCCCTCAAGGGGCGAGGAGGGGAACGGGTTGGTCCTGTGAAAAGGCATGTTCAAGCCTTGGTGGCGCCCCGGCAGGGCATGGCTCCGTTCGGTGGAAAAGGGGGCCCCACGAGTGAGGCAGTGGCGGCATGTTGGGGGCTTCCTCCCGGCTCAAGCGTGGGCTGTGCGTCTGTGCGTCTACCTACTATCTGTTTACCCGCGAGCGAGGGAGAATGGGGCAGCGACGTGAACCACGGAGCGTCTCGTGGCGTGCTGGTCGCCCTGGCCGCGGCCGCCGGCGCCGAAACCGCTGGCCTGGCCGTGCTCTCGCCCTGATCCCGTCCCTTGCCTTCGGTCTCGTGCTCTACCTGCTGGTCATGTGCGCCAGCACTGCCCCCGCCCGCTCGTTCGTCGGCGGCGCCCTCGCCCTCGGCCTCCTCCTGCCCTTTGCGCTCCTCCTCGCATGCCTGGCGCTAGGAGCAGCAGGCGCAGCAGCGTTGATCCTCGCGGGCATTTCGATTCTCGCTGGAGCGTTCCAGCTTCGGAGCGCGGTACGGCAGGCGGGCATGTTCCGCACCCAGCCCGGCTGATTCACGCGCGGCCAGGGGTGGGAGTGTACCGGAGCAGAACGGGGTGCCTCTGTCTAGTCCCTAATCAGAGGAGAGGTCTCTGCGGCTCATAGACTTGAGAAATCGGCAAGTTCGATCCACCGCCGCACCTCGTTAGGTGTTACTTGTTCTGAGCCCGTACTTCTCCGCGAACTCGCGCTCCCGGCACCTCTCGTGCTCGCAGGCGGCTTTGAGGGCGAAGATGAGAGCTTCGGCGTTGAATTGGGAGATGACATGCTCGTGCGAGGTAGAGCTACCCCGGAAATGGCGTTCGATAGCTCCGTTAAGATCGCGGAGTTGCTTCAGGGCACCCTCTATCCAAGCGCGACTGAGACCCTGCGGAGGTTCGTCGTGGTAGACGAGCGCCATCTCAAGGTCGGAGTGAGCGACGATGCGATTGCGGATCGTGCGCAGTGGTTCGCAGTACGTCTGGATGGCCCTGAGTTGGTCGGACCATGCTGTGTAGAGGGAGGGTTCGACGTGCCGCTCAAGGAGAGCTACGAGCCGCGCCAGGGATGCGTTGTCACGCCCTACAGACCGCGGTGGATCCTGCAACCGGGCTATGGCGAGGACGATGTCGTGGAACAAGATGCCATCGAGAAGGGCGAAGAAGGTGGACGCAGTTGAGTTGAGGAGCTCTATGGTTTCAGGCGAACTGCCATACAGAGCGCGATAGTTCTTCCAGTTGTAGTGGAGATGCGCAAGATCTCTCCACAGCTCATGGGCGAGATGCCCGGCGTCTGGCGGGAACTTGGCCACGAAATCAGCCTCGACTTCGTTAGGCTCTTCGTGACCAGTCATTATGTCACCTCTCCACAAAGATAGCTACGAGTTGCCGCCTCCGCTCCGAACTCGGGGGCGTTGCTCTACTTATAGCACTTCCCCTCCCTAGACCGCCCTCCGGCGGCTGTTTGACTAACGTACAGACATAAAACGACCCCGCGTGCCGGCGGGCCAACCCACACGCGGGGCCTGGCCCCTGCCCGGCCGGAGGTGCCGCCTCACCGGGCAGGGGTTTTCTGTTGCCCAACCTCAGTTTCGTACAGGTTGAGCGGCATCATCGCCTGCCTGGGCAGCTCCTCGCTGCGGCTGAGATTCGTAGCGCGTTCGATTGCAGGCGCGATGCCCGTTGGCTGCCACAGCCCCTTGTAGCTGCTAATCGCGGCCACCAGCACGGTCAGGACGGAGCCTACCAGATCATTGCGGCTCAGTTGTCCGGCCAGGTAGGCCGCCACGAGGGCCACCACGACGCACGCCAGCAAGGCAGCTACGGCCTTCGCCCAGGGTGGCCACCGGCTCTGCACGAGCGCCGCGATCAGGAGCGGCAGGCGGGAGGTGTCGCTGTTCAGGGTGGCCCAGGCTGCCTCGTTGATCTCGGCTTCGAGGGTGGTCTTGGGGGCGCGGTAGGGATCGTTGGCGCCGCGCGCTCTCGGTGCCAGCGCCTTCACGACCCACCTCCGAGGACCTCGACGCACTCTGCGATCACATGCACCTGGTCCGCTTCCGCGGCGGTGAGCTCGATGGGCTGGAAGTCGGGATTGACGGGCTTCAGGGTGATTCGGGCGTGGCGCCACGAGTCGCCATCCCCGGTCTTCTCGCTCTCGTATCGCTTGACGGTGTACCGCTCGCCTGTCTCGGGGTCGGTGGTGCCGCGCAGTTGCACGAGGACGGTCTTCCCTTGCCGAGTACCGGTCACGGGCGCCCTGAAGAGGCAGTACGAACCGTCGGGAATGGTTGGCTCCATCGACTTGCCGACGACCTGGGCGACGAACATGCCGGGGCGCAAGCGGTGCTTGGTGTCGATGGCGACCCACTCCCAGCCGTCGTCCTCGACGTGCTGGGGATCGCTGAACGCGCCAGCGGCGGCCTCGAGCGGGACGAGCGGCACGCAGGTGACGTAGCGGTCCCTGGCGCCCGGCTGAACGACGCGGAGGCTTGCCGACATGCCTGTGCTGCCGCTCTTGCGAGCCGAAGTGATGCTCTCTCGGCCCGCGGCGCCTCGCAGCCGCGCGTAGGCTTGCGAGGCCATCCACGCCGTAACGTCCTTCTGGAATGGCGGATGATTCATGAACCGCAGAAAGATCTCTTCGTTCTGGTCTATGCGCTCCACGAAGAGCGTCTCGAGCAGGTTCTTGAACACCAGCTCGAACTTGTCCTCTGGATTGACCGCCGCCGCCTGCCGCAGCCCGTCGTCGGCCACAGCGGCCTCAACGATCTGATCGAAGAACAGTTGATCGGCCTGCTTGAAGACTGTGCCGAAGCGCTCGTTGAGGAGGTCGATCAAGCGCGACAGCGGAACGGGGTCCGAGCGCACGAGGCCGCTGCCGACCTCCGTTGGGCCGTCGAGTGGTTGAGCGGCACCATCTCGCAGGCCGATCGAGCCCTCGCTGATCTTCTGCAGGCGGTAGTACTCCAGCCGCACCTCCTCGTCGAACTGGTAGCCAGCACCACCGCGCCGCCTGGGCAGCTTCGCCGCCAGATGGCGGAGGAACACGTAGAGCCGCTCGAGATCCGAGTCCTGGTACGGGATCACCTGGCTCAGGAAGCCGTAGAGGTTGCAGAACGCTTGCACCTTTCCCCGCCAGAGCTCCGCCTCCTCCTCGTTCTCTGTTTGGAGCACCGTGAAGCGGGACACTGCTGGGTCCAGGGCCGCGTTCATCGCCTGGTGATCCATCGCGCTCTGCTTCTGCTTCGGCTTGAAGTACACCGCGCAGAACCGCCCCAGCTCTTCGGCCAGGTAGATTCCCGAGGCATCAAGCTCCCCCTCGAGCTGATACATGCGCGCGGGGTCAACCTCTTCGCCCATCTCCGCGCCCTCGTAGTAGGTCTTGAACGCCTCGCGGATTTCCTCACGATCGTTCACGAAGTCGAGGACGAAGGTGTCTTCTTTGAGCATATGGATGCGATTGAGCCGAGAAAGGGTCTGCACGGCCTGAATGCCCGCCAGCCGCTTGTCTACGTACATCGTGTGGAGCAGCGGCTGGTCGAACCCGGTCTGGTACTTCTCAGCCACGAGCAGCACCTGGTATTCCTGCGTCGCGAACTTCTCGGGCAACTCCTTCTCGCGGATGCCCTGGTTCATGTGCTCCTCGGTGTACGAGATGTCGGCAAGCTTGTCGTCCTGGACCGTGCCGGAGAAGGCGACGAGCGTCTTGATCGCGTAACCCTTCTCCTGGATGTACCGATCGAAGCTCTGCTTGTAGCGCACCGCCTCCAGGCGCGAGCCCGTCACCACCATCGCCTTGGCACGTCCGCCGATCTTGTGGCGCGTGACGGTGTTGAAGTGCTCGACCATGACCTCGGTTTTCTGGGCGATGTTGTGCGGGTGCAGCCTGAGGAAGCGCGCCAGCGCCCTCGCCGCCTGCTTGCGCTCGACGTTCGGGTCGTCCTCGCACGCCTTGAGCAGTTTGAAGTAGGTGGCGTAGGTGGTGTAGTGCTTCAGCACGTCGAGGATGAACTGCTCCTCGATGGCCTGGCGCATGGTGTAGCGGTGGGCCGGCTGGCCGTCGCGGCCGAAGACGGCGAAGGTCCTGTGCTTGGGCGTGGCGTGAAGGCGAAGAAGCTCAGGTTCGCCTGCCGGCCGCGCCTGGCCAGGCCGCGGTAGAGCGCCTCTATGTCGTCGCGACCTTCGTCCTCCGCGCGTCGCTCCGCTTCTTGCCGCAGCCCTTCGCCTCCGAGCACTTCCTTGAGATCGGTGGGCAGGTGCTCGCCACCGATCGAGCTGTGAGCCTCGTCGATGATCACCGCACAACGTCGAGTGGGGAGCGTGCCGGTGCTCGTTTCACCGCGTTTCTCGGCCAGCTTGAGCAACTGGCCGGAGACGAAGGGAAACTTCTGCAGCGTCGTGATGATGATTGGCACCGCGTTCTCCAGCGCTTCCGCCAGTTGCCGCGAGCGCTCATCGATCTGCTGCACTACACCCCGCTTGTGCTCGAACTGGTAGATCGTGTCCTGAAGCTGCTGGTCGAGCACGACCCGGTCGGTCACAACAATCACGCTATCGAAGACACGCTGGCTGGCGGCATCGTGAAGCGACGCCAGGCGGTGTGCCAGCCAGCCGATGGTGTTGCTCTTGCCGCTACCGGCCGAGTGCTCGACCAGGTAGTTGTGTCCGACGCCATCGCGCCGGGCAGCGTCCACCAGCATTCGCACGGCTTGAAGCTGATGGTAGCGCGGAAAGATCATCGTCTCCTTCTTCACCTTGCGGCCCTGGTCGTCCCGGATCTCCTCGGTCTGAAGATGGATGAACCGGGCCAGCAAGTCCAGCACGCTGTCCCGTTGCAGCACCTCCTCCCAGAGGTAGGCCGTGCGATAGGTGCGCCCCGCCGGGTCGGGCGGGTTGCCGGCTCCGCCATCCCAGCCCTTGTTGAAAGGAAGGAAGTGGGTCGCCGCGCCCGCCAGGCGCGTGGCCATGAGCACGGCTTCGGTGTCCACCGCGAAATGCACCAGCGTCCGGCGCTTGAACTCGAAGATCGGCTCGCGGGGGTCGCGGTCGTGCTTGTACTGCCGGCGCGCCTCCTCCACCGTCTGGCCGGTGAGCGGGTTCTTCAGCTCCAGCGTGGCGAAGGGGATGCCGTTCAGACTGAGGCTGACATCGACGGATTGCTCGGAGCGCGGGGAGAAGTGGAGTTGGCGGGTCAGCCCGAGGCGGTTGGCGGCGTAGCGCGCCTCTAGCTCGGGATTCAGCTCGTGGGCCGCCTTGAAGAAGGCAACGTGCAGCGTCCGCCCGTAGCACTTGAAGCCGTGGCGCAGCGTCGCCAGCGCGCCGTTGGCATCCATCCACTTACACAGGTCGGTGAGGATCTGCTCGCCGGTGTTCTGGCCGTGCAGGGCCTCCAGCCTGGCCCACTCCTTCGGCTGAGTCGCGCGGATGAAGTCCAGGACGACGTCAGGGAAGATCGCGCGCTCGCGGTCGAAGCCGCTACGGTCCACAGACACGTAGCCACTGGCGAGGAGGTGGGCCTCGATGACGGTCTCGAAAGCTTCTTCATTCGCCTGCGTCATTTCTGCGGCCCCAGGACAAACCGCGCCCGCTCGAGCCGAAGCATCGCGAACGGCGTCATGCACTTGATGCCGAGGCCGATACAGGCGTGGAGGTTCTTCGCCTGGATGAACACGTTGGCGTCGAGCAAGTACGCCATCAGATCACCCCCAGGCTGTGCCCGAGTTCGCGGAAGGTGGCGAGCTTCGAGAAACCGAGCAGGCGGAAGGCATCACGATGCAGCGTCTGGCCTTCGAGGGTGCTGACGACGAGCGCGCGGGCGAAGCGCTTGCCGACCCGCGCCGACTGCGTCAGGTAGAAATCTCCGCCGCTTCCCTTCGGGATCGCCCGCAGCCGTTCCAGCTCTTCGCGATAGGCCTGCCAGAGCTGGTCTTGCGTAAGGCCGCCCGCATCGTGGATCCGCCGCAGGACGACCAGCGTGCTGACCTTGAAGCGCCGTGCCAGGCGGTCGACTTCCCCGCGCAACGCGTTGCTCTTCTGATACTCGTCCCGCAGCACGGCGAGCGGCACCAGAAGCTCGGCAGCGACGCGGTTGCACCAGCGCTCGACTTCGTGCTCCGGCAGCAATGCCGCCTGCGCGTCAGAGATCGCGGACCGGCCGAGCCAGATATGGGCCAGCTCGTGGGCGAGCGTGAACATCTGCGCCGCCCTGGTGTCCGCGCCGTTGATGAACACCAGCGGCGCGAGGTTGTCCGCCAGGGCAAAGCCCCGGAACTCCTGCGGATCGAGCTTGCGCCGGTTGTTGCTCCCCACCACACCGCTTACCATGACCAGCACCCCGAGCGCGTCCGCCTGCTGGATGAAGCGGCGCAGCGCGTCGGTCCAGGTCGGGATGCGGCGCCGCTCTTCGACCTCAAGCCCGAGCGCGTGTCGAATGCTGGCCGCGGTCGCATCGACATCGCTCGCCAGACTCGCAGCACCGACGAATCCGAGCGGCTCCTCGCCCCTGGATCGGGCGAAGTCGCGGTACCATTCCTGGCGCTGCTGGCAGAGGTAGACGGTGTCGAGCAGGTCCGGGCTCGGACGTGCGAGTTGCTCGGTGCCGACGGTGCGGAAGTCCGGAATGGGAACGCGCTCGACGGGCGGCTCCTGGAGGAAGAGGTAGCCGATGGGGGTGTGCGCAGCCTTCGCGAAGCTCTCCAGTTGTTTCAGGGTTGGACTCGCCTCGCCGCTCAGCCAGGCGGCAAGCTGCGGAAAGCGCTGGGCCAGCGAATCAAGGTCGAACCCGGCGCGCTCGCACGACCAGCGCAGCAACTCTGGTTTCACCTCGACACGCATCGTAGCAGCCTCCGAGCCTCATGCTCGTCGTCAGCCTCGCCAATCCGGCGCCCCGCGTCTTGCACGCCAATCCGTCCCGTCACCGCTGCGGCGATGAGGGCGGCGCGGCGCTCCTTGAGGAGGGCGATGGTGCGCTCGGTGGCTGTGCGGAGCGCATCGAGCTTGCCGGTTTCCGTGCCGATGTGGGCTACAATAGCGCGCTGCTCGCCCGTAGGGGGAACCGGCATTGGCAGTTCCTTGATGTTGGTCGCAGAGATCGAGGCCAGGTTTGTGGACTGCTTCGCGCGGCTTTCAAAGTAGGCCTTCGCTCCCTCGGTCGATATCCATGCGTTCAGCCAATCAGAGTGGGCGTGCCGTGGGCGGACTGCGAAGACGTGGTTCTGGTGGAGGCAAGGAGCGATCTCTCCGCGCCATATACAGCCACGCCCCAACTTATCAGCATCTCCTCCTTCGTTCATGAGGACGTCGTTGGTTGCGAGAAGGCACGTGTCTGCGTATCTGCTCAATACCTCGGGGGAGGAGTTAGCCGAAGCCCCACGAGGCGCTGAGGCGCAGGTCCTGGGCGCGGCGCTCGATCAGGGTGGCCAGGGAGGGCAGGTGGTTGGCCT
>JACQUR010000179.1 GCA_016210245.1 Chloroflexota bacterium | reverse complement strand
GATCTAAACATCGTTGCGCACGGGGATCGTAGCGCGGGGGCTTGTCCCCCGCCCGTGGGCACCCAGCCCACGGGGCGCGGGGCGGGGGACAAGCCCCCGCGCTACGGGCCTCCAGCGATGTTTAGATCTCTATGCAGCGCTCAGTAAGAAGACTCCGTGACTCCGTGGCTCCGTGGTGAACGTCCCGTCCGGCTCAGGTTTCGACCGCCGGCCTCCACGTGGGCGCAACGACTCTGCGGCCCGCCTCAGCCGCGCAGGCTGAGCAGGGCAACCAGGCCGAAGCCGGCGATCACGACGCCCGAGAGGCGATTCACCCATCCGAGCGTGGCGGGGGTGAGCCTGGCCCGGAGCAGGCTGGCGCCGGCGCTCAGCACCAGCCACCAGAGCGCGGACCCGAGGAAGATGCCCAGGACCAGGGGCACGGCCGAGGCAGCATCTCCACTCCCACCAGCCAGCCCCAGGCCGGCAAAGAGCGCCGCGAAGACCAGGATGGTGGGCGGATTGGTGAGCGTCAGCACGACGGTGGAGGCGTACGCCCCGGCCAGCCCGCGCCCGTAGGCCGAGGCGTCGCTGTGGGCGGGCCGGGCGACGAAGGTTCGGGCTCCCAGGTAGAGGAGGAAACCGCCACCGAGCAGGCGCAGCCAGGTCTGCTGGCTGACCAGCAGGCTGGAGACAGCCGTCAGGCCGAGGCCGGCGACCGCGGCGTAGGCCGCGTCGGCCGTGGCCGCGCCCAGCCCGGAGGCGAAGCCCACCAGCCGCCCGTGGGCCAGCGTGCGGCGGATGCACAGCACGCCGATGGGCCCGACCGGCGCGGCGATGGAAAAGCCCAGGATGACGGCGCGGGCGAGGGACAGCCAATCCATACGAGTTCGTCGCCTCAGGCGAAGGCGTTAGGGGTCCGTAAGGAGACAACGGGCTGCTCGCAGCCGTCGACGAAAACGTCGACTTTGCATCACGGCCCCGGTATCTGCTCGTCGGCATCTTCCGGCAGAGACTCGATCTCGCCCGCCTTGCCTCTCTGCGGATGGCGCCTCACGGTAAGCTTCTCGCCGTACAGAGTGGCCACGAACTCAGTCCGGGTTATGCTCAGGACAAGCTCCGGCAACTCCTCGCCGTCCGGAGCACCTTCCAGCAGCAGGCGTATCGGCTCGCGAACGTACTTCCTCAGGAAGCGCCCCATGGTCTTGCCAGCCATTTCCTCCAGGTGCGACCAGGCCGCCTCGCCCACATGCACTTCGCCCCCGCTGGCGACGAACGCCCGTGCCAGTTCCTCCAGCTTTGGGCTGGGCGTTGGGTCGAGGACCAGGAGCACAGGAGTGTAACCGCTTGCGCGGCAGTCCAACGGAAACGATAGCTCCTCTTGCCATCGGCCTTGCCCGGAAGCCGCGATCGTTATCCGTAACTTGATTTCGTAGGCTCTTTCGCCCCGGATGCAGTCCACCTGCCGTCCGCTGCGAGGGTCGGCCTGCCTGCGTATCGGGCTTCTCTTCGCACTGGCGGAGGCGCCACCGACCGCGTGTGCGATGATCGGCTCGAACAGGTAGCCGGTTTCCTGCGCCGCACGGTTGTCAATGTCGTACATCCATTTCCGCCAGAAGAGAAAGCCCGCGAGGGCTCTTGCGCTGACAGTGCCGTATTGCAGGAGTCCCCGCGGTCCGACCTGGTCGATGGTAGGGACAGGCTGGCCCTGCAGAATGCGCTCATACTTGAGGCGACTCTTGTGAAGGGCTGCGAGGCACGCGAAGTAGGTGTCCGCGTCCGGGGCAAGCGCAACAAGGCGCTCGAACATGTCCAGGAAGTCCTGGCCAGGCAACCGAAGTTGGTCGACAGGACCCGGCGCGAACAAGGGAGGCAGGCCTCTCGGCCATTCGGGAAACTGGTCAAGTAGCCCGAGGTCGTGGGCGATGGTGGCTACGAGGAAGGCACACGCTGCACCGTCAAGCGCCACCCCCTGTTTGCCGCCGCCGAGCGAACGTGCCTTCTCGATGATGGCTCGCTGGGACTGCGTCAAGGCCATAGCACAAGCTGCTCTGCGCTTCGTGCGTGGCGCTGGAAGCTCTGGAGAACTCGGTCGGTCGTGGTTTGGAGGGCCGGGCTCATTCCCTCGGACAGAGTTGGCACAAAACTCAGGAGCGCCCCTTCCCGGTACATCGGCTCCGCCGCTCGCAGATCGCTCGCAAGGTTACGGGCGATTGCGAAGGCGAGGAGGGGAGGCACGGCGTCTCCGATAAGCTGTGCCTTGTCAGATGGAGAGCCCACAAACGTGTACTCGTCCGGGAAGGTTTGCAGCCGGGCGCACTCCCGAAGGGTCAGGTTTCTATCCTCAACTGGGTGCAGGAACTCGGTCCGAGCGCCGCTCGTGATGGCCTTCGATGGCTCGTCCCCTCGGAGCCGACGTACACCCGCGGGGGCACCGCCGCGGCGCTCGGTCGGGGTGCCATCTCTGACCCGGCGGTAGGCCCGGCGGCGGTAGCTCTCATGCCAGAGGTCTACCGGCAGGTCGCGCATCCGTTGCCCGGGGCGCAGCGCCCTGGCGCGTTCAAGGTCCACACCCTGAAGCGGACGGTAGAAGTGGTCTGGCGGGCAGCCGGGCTCCTCGGTCGTAGGGACCGGAAGTCCCCCGAGTGCCTCAAGTGTTGTTGGAGCGAGAGGCAAGTGACTGCCTGCCAGGCGCGCACCCGGCGCGCCATAGGCAGCGTGGGTTGGCGGAGGGAAGGATGGGTCCCACCCCAGAGTCCCGATCGCGATGGTGCGCTTTCGGTGCTGCGGAACCCCATAGTTGGCAGCGTTGACCTTTCGCACGTGAATGCGGTAGCCGACGGCAATAAGAGGCGCAAGCAGATCGAGGACACGATCTCCCTGGCTGCTCGTCAGGAAACCCTCGACGTTCTCAAACACAAAAGCCATTGGCCGACATCTGGCCACGATGTGCGCAAACCGACTGACCAGGCTGTTACGCCGATCATCGGGCAAGCGCATGCCTGCAGAGGAAAAGCCCTGGCACGGGGGGCCGCCGATGATCACCGTTGCCTGAGGCAGTTCTATGCTCCGGGAGAGATCGTGCTGCGCGACGCGGTCCATCAAGTTCGCCCGGTGTGTCAGGACCGCAGGGGACGAGCTGTCAATCGCACAGACTATCTGGAAGCCCGCCCGAGTGAACCCTAGCGAGAGGCCGCCGGCACCGCAAAAGAGGTCGAGGCACGTCAGAGGTAGCTGCACTCCATCTCCACTATCTGGGGATGTCTCCCGCTAGCGGGGCCCCGTGTGGACGCACTGTGTCGAGGTCGTGCTGCCTGCCAGCAATTCTAACAGCAAGCCCGCCGGATGACAGCAGACGGGAGGCGGCTGGTCCCGCTCACGTGCCCTGGGCGGGCGCAGCCCCGCCTCAGCCCAACCCCCGATTTCGACCGCTTGCTGGGCAATGCTGACCGTTGGCCGATATTCTGTAGTCCGCGCTCGCCCGCCTCGATAGACTTTTCAGTAGTGGAGCAGAGAGGAAAGCGGGGCGAGATGCGAGCAGGGCTGCAAGAACGCGACCGAGGAGAGAGAGCGATGACACTACCCAGAGGGATGGAGATCACAGCTCCAGTTTCACCCGCTTTCGCGGAGATCCTGACTCCTGAAGCGCTGAGCTTTGTAGCGACCCTGGTGCGGACGTTCGGCCAGCGGCGCGAGGAGTTGCTGCAGGCGCGGGCGGAGCGCCAGGCGCAGATCAACGCCGGCAAGCTGCCCGACTTCCTGCCGCAGACCGAGGCCATTCGGAAGGGCGACTGGACCGTCGCGCCCGTCCCCCAGGACCTCCAGGAGCGCCGGGTGGAGATCACCGGCCCGGCCGAGCGGAAGATGATCATCAACGCTCTGAACTCCGGGGCGAACGTGTTCATGGCCGACTTCGAGGATGCCTTCACCCCCACCTGGGACAACCTCATCCAGGGCCACATCAACCTCCGCGACGCCATCAACCGCACCATCTCCTTCCTCAGCCCGGAGGGCAAGGACTATCGCCTGAACGAAACCACGGCCACCCTGCTGGTGCGGCCTCGGGGCTGGCACCTGCACGAGAAGCACGTGCGCCTGGACGGCAAGCCCATCTCGGGCAGCCTGTTCGACTTCGGCCTGTACTTCTTCCACAACGCCCGGACGCTGCTCGACAGGGGCACTGGCCCGTACTTCTACCTGCCGAAGATGGAGAGCCACCTCGAGGCGCGCCTGTGGAACGATGCGTTCGTGCTGTCCGAGGAGACGCTGGGCATCCCGCGCGGGAGCATCAAGGCCACGGTGCTCATCGAGACCATCCTGGCCGCGTTCGAGATGGACGAGATCCTGTACGAGCTGCGCGAGCACTCGTCCGGCCTCAACGCCGGCCGCTGGGACTACATCTTTAGCTGCATCAAGAAGTTCCGCAACCATCCCGAGTTCATCTACCCGGACCGCGCCCTGGTGACGATGGCCACGCACTTCCTGCGGTCCTACTCGCTGCTGCTGATCAAGACCTGCCACCGCCGAAACGCCCACGCCATCGGAGGCATGGCGGCTCAGATCCCCATTCGCAGCGATCCCAGGGCCAATGAGGAGGCGCTGGCGAAGGTGCGGGCCGACAAGGTGCGCGAGGCCACCGATGGCCACGACGGCACCTGGGTGGCTCATCCGGGGCTGGTGCAGGTGGCCCGGGAGCCCTTCGACGCCCACATGCCGGGCCCCCACCAGATCCACCGCAAGCGCGACGACGTGAGCCCAACCGCGGCCGACCTGCTGGCCGTGCCGGAGGGCCCGATCACCGAGGGGGGCGTGCGCACCAACATCAGCGTGGCCATCCAGTATCTCGAGTCGTGGCTGCGTGGCAACGGCTGCGTGGCGATCAACAACCTCATGGAGGACGCCGCCACGGCCGAGATCTCCCGCTCCCAGCTCTGGCAGTGGATCCACCATCCGCGTGGTGTGCTGGACGACGGCCGCAAGGTCACCGCCGAGTTGTTCCGCACGCTGATGGCCGAGGAACTGGACAAGATCCGGGCGCGGGTCGGAGCGGCGGAGTACGCCGCCGGACAGTACCGCGCGACCGGCGAGCTATTCGACCAACTGAGCACGAGCCAGGAGTTCATCGAGTTCCTGACCTTTCCTGGCTACGACCGGCTCGACTGAACCGATTGCAGATTTGAGATTTGAGAGTGCAGATTTCCGCACTCTGCACTCTCAAATCTCAAATCTGCAATCAACCTGGGGAGGAGGAAGCATGAAGGGCCGCGAGGCACAGATTCGAGCGCTGGAGGCCGCCTGGGCGTCCGAGCCGCGGTGGCGGGGGATCAAGCGTCAGTACACGGCCGAAGATGTCGTGCGCCTGCGAGGCTCGGTCCAGGTGGAGTACACGCTGGCGCGGCTGGGCGCCGAGCGGCTCTGGGAGCTGTTGCACACCGAGCGCTACGTGGCGGCCCTGGGGGCGATGAGCGGCAATCAGGCGCTGCAGCAGGTGAAGGCCGGCTTGCAGGCGATCTATCTGAGCGGCTGGCAGGTGGCGGCCGACGCCAACCTGGCCGGGCAGATGTATCCCGACCAGAGCCTGTACCCCGCCAATAGCGTGCCCCACGTGGTGCGCCGCATCAACCAGGCGCTCCAGCGGGCCGACCAGATCCACCACGCCGAGGGCAAGAACGACGTCCACTGGTTCGCCCCGATCGTGGCCGATGCCGAGGCGGGCTTTGGTGGCCCGCTGAACGCGTTCGAGTTGATGAAGGCTATGATCGAGGCGGGCGCCGCAGGGGTCCACTTCGAGGACCAGCTCGCCTCGGAGAAGAAGTGCGGCCACCTGGGCGGGAAGGTGCTGATCCCGACCAGCGCGATGATCCGCAACCTCAATGCTGCGCGACTGGCGGCCGACGTGATGGGCGTGCCGACCATGCTGATGGCCAGGACGGACGCCGATGCCGCCCAGTTGGTCACTAGCGACATCGATCCCAACGATCAGCCGTTCCTGAGCGGCGAGCGGACGCCCGAGGGCTTCTTCCGCACCCGCTGCGGGCTGGAGGCCGCCATTGCCCGGGGCCTGGCCTACGCATCCTACGCCGACATGCTCTGGTGTGAGACCTCCGAGCCCGACCTGGACGAGGCGCGCCGGTTCGCCCAGGCCATTCATGCCCGCTTCCCCCACATCTTCCTGGCCTACAACCTGTCGCCGTCCTTCAACTGGAAGAAGAAGCTGGACGACGTGACCATCGCCCGCTTCCAGCGCGAGCTGGCGGCCATGGGCTACCGCTTCCAGTTCGTCACTCTGGCCGGGTTCCACAGCCTCAACCACTCGATGTTCGACCTGGCCCGCGGCTTCAACGCCCACGGCATGTCCGCCTACGCTGAGTTCCAGCAGGCCGAGTTCGCCAGCGAGGCCCACGGCTACACCGCCACGCGGCACCAGCGCGAAGTGGGCGCCGGCTACTTCGACCAGGTGGCCCTGGCCATCTCCGGCGGCACCTCCTCGACGACCGCGCTCACCGGCTCGACCGAGGAAGATCAGTTCTACGAGGAGCACCGGCCGGCGCACCGCTCGGCGAAGGTGGCGCACCGCTAGACCAGGTTCACGATAGGAAGTACACGTGGGTAGGGGCGCTGGCGCCCCTGCCCACGTGTACTTCCTATCGTGAACTCAGTGTAGGATTTCCGCCAGGGCCCTGACGCCCCGCTTGAGCAGGCGGAAGAAGGTGGCCCGCGACGCTGGATCCCCCACGCCTCCAGCAGGTCGCGCAGGCGAGGGTCCTGGATCTCCCGCAGCAGGCGCTCGACGAGCGTCCGTACCACCAGGTGCCACTCGGGCGCGGCGGTGAAGTCGCGCACGCCCCACAGGAGCGCCAGGTCCGCGGCCAGGCTGAGGGCGAGCGGGTTGCCGTCGGCCACGGCGACCACTCTCGTCCACCAGCAGGGCTGCGCTCAGCCCGCGGCGGCGCAGGTACTCGCGGCTCTCCTGAGCGGAGAAGGCATCCAGCGGCATCGGGCGGACCAGGCGCTGCCACGGGGAGTCGTGGGTCCAGGCCAGGCCCAGGGGGCTGCGCCCGGCAACCACCACCCGGACACCCGCGTCCAGTCGCGGCAGCAGCTCCTGTTGCAGATAGCGCGTCAGCTCGCCCAGCTCTTCGAACGTGTCGAGCAGGATCCGGGGCCGCGCCGCGTTCAGCCGCGCCAGGGCATCTCCTGAGCCCTCGTCTGCCGGGGCTTGCAACAGGCCATCCGGGGAGTGGGGCACGTCGTGGCCGTCGACCAGCACGGCCGGCCTGCCCGTGCGGTGAGCGGTCCGCGCGAAGGCGCGCAGCGGGGCGCTCTTGCCGATTCCCCCGTGGCCGCTGACGTTCAGCAGCTCGGGCGTGTCGGTCTCAGCAGCCAGCCACCGGGCGAAGAGCGCCAACTCGCGCTCTCGCCCGACGAACAACTCCTCTTCTCGCGCGCCGAGGGCCCCGCCAGGGCTGGACACTACTCCCGCCTCTCGGACGGCTCACCCGACCGTTGCGTCTGCGCCAGAGTCGTGTGACTTGAGCGCTCCCATGGCGCAGAGCTGTTATCTGTGCAACACGGAGTCCTGTCAACCGAGAGTTTGCAGCAGGCGGCTGTGGGGGTGAAGCGCTGGGCGACTGGGGTGCGAGCGACGCTCCAGTGCTGTGCGACTGCTGATTCGTCGGGTGGTATCCGAGCCGCGACCGTGAGGGAGCGCGGGCCCGGGGTCCGCGCTCCCTCACGGTCGCGGCTCGGACAGAACTCGTCACCTGGCGAGTCACGGAGCTCCGGGGTGATCGGCTAGCGCGCGGCGTTCTGCGTGCAAGTGGCGGTAGCGCGGGGGCAGCCACAGGGGGCTGCCCCTAGATTGGCCCCCGGAAAACCTTGACAAGCCCCCCAGGAGCTTGACTTGTAACCAATACAGGGCCGTCCGCCCCTACGGATGAAGGCAGGGGGCGGGCAGACCGGGCCGTCTGCCCCTACGATTGTGAGGGGCGGTGGGCGGACGGGCCCGGCCGCACAGATGGCTCGCGGGCAGCCCACCATCCGACCCTACCCTGGCACTGTCACCCACGTGACAGCCCACCGTTGCAGCCCATGCTGGGATTCCCCCGGCCGCTTTGGTCGCCCGACCCCGGGCTGCCCGGGGCAGCCGTGCAGCCCAGGCCAGCGACCCCGCGGCGTTCTCCCGGCACAAGCCCCGCGACCACAACATCCTAGCACTTATCGATAAGGAGAAGAACGTGCAACACCTCGACGGCTTCCTCAAGACGGCGCTCGCAAGTCGAGCAGAAGGCCAGGGCCTGGTGGAGTATGGTCTGATCATCGCCCTGGTGGCCGTGCTGGCCATAGCCGGGCTGGTCATCTTCGGCCCCACCATCGCCAGCCTGCTCTCCGAGCTGGGCAGCAGCGTCTGAGGTGAGTGGTGAGGAATCAGCAATCAGCGGTCAGTGGTCGGCTACAGCCGACCACTGACCGCTGATTGCTGATTCCTCACCTGGTGTACGAGGTGGTGGCCCGCTACTTCTTCAACAAGCCCACCATCTGGGCGGTCGACTTCACCGAGTACGGCATGGTCTACGTGACCTTTCTGGGGTCCGCCTGGCTGCTCCGCCAGCGCAGCCACATCCAGGTCGACATGCTGGTCCAGCGCCTCACCCCGCGGCAGCAGCTCCGCCTGGATACGGTGATGTCCGTTGTCGCCGCGGTGGTGATGGCCGTGTTCGTCTGGAAGGGTGCCGAGGTGGTCTCGGAGGCCTGGGCCAATAACCAGGTGGCGCTGAAGGCGTGGCTGGTACCGCGCTGGATCATCATGCTCCCCATTCCCGTCGGCGGCCTGCTGATGTTCATCGAGTTCGTGCGCCAGATCCGGGAAGGCGTCCTGGCCTGGCGCGGCGGCGCGCAGGCCGTGGCCCACCGCTCCATCGAGCTGGGAGCGGGCGAGCTCGAGGAGCAGCGAGGTCTCTGATGGAGTGGTACCAGACGCTTGGCTTGCTGTTCGGGCTGCTTCATCGACGCCATCTCGATCATGCTGATCACCACCCCGCTGTTTATGCCCGTGGTGACCGCCTTTGGCTTCGACCCGCTCTGGTTCAACCTGTTGATCCTGATCGGCCTGGAGCTGGGCGGCATCACACCCCCCTTCGGCCTGCAGCTCTTCGTCATGAAGGCCACCATGCCCCACCTGAGCCTGAGCACGATCTACAACACCGTGTGGCCGATCGTGATCATGCAGTTCATCTGCATCCTGGTGTTCCTGGCCTTCCCACCGCTGACGTACGTGTTCATTCAATTCATCAAGTAGAGGTGGAGCCGTTGGGCATCGGGCGCGGCACGGCGTGCCGTGCCG
>JACQUR010000180.1 GCA_016210245.1 Chloroflexota bacterium | reverse complement strand
GGCCTGGTGGGCCTGGCGGGCGAGGCTGCGGCAGGGGGGCCGTGGGGAGCGGAGGCGCCTTGGCGGGGCGAGGCCTCGCCAGCGGGCGGCTGCGGAGGCTGGGCGGGCTCGCCAGGAGTCGGTGGGCCACGGGGGGGCGGGCGGCTCGCCCGCGCAGGCAGGATGCCTGCGCTCCCAGGCAGGCCGGCGATTCGCGCGCAAGATCGTGAACGGCACCCGAGGGGACCTCGCCCCCTGGGGGAGGAGTGGGGGGGGGGCTGGTCCCCCCCCACACCCTGACCCTCTCCCACGGGGAGAGGGGACCGGGCTCCCACGGGGAGAGGGGACCGGGCTCCCACGGGGAGAGGGAAAGCCAATCGCCCTGGCTTGCCACTACCCGGCCTCCATTGCCAGCAGCGCGGGCGCGGGCGCGGGTGCGGGCTTGCGCGCCACGACCAGCACCGACAGGCCCCAGGGCAGGGGCAGCACCTGCGCCAGGCGCAGGAGTGGGAACAGCGCATCGTAGAGCCCGGCCATCGGGCCGGGAATCGCCGCCCGCCTGAGCACCCGTCCGTTCAGGAACCAGCCAGGGACCCCCGTCGGGTTGAGGTAGTGCGCCTGCTCCACCTCGAAGCCACAGCGCTCGAACAGCGCGCGCAGCGAGTCCCGCTCGTAGCGCCGATAATGGCCGATGGCCGCGTCGAGCGTGCCGTAGAGCCACTGGTGGGCTGGGACGAGCAGCACCACCCGCCCGCCCGGCTGCAGCGCCTGGTGGAAGCGGGCCAGCACGTGCGCGTCGTCCGGCAGGTGCTCCAGCACGTTCATACATACCACGGTGTCGAGCGCCTCGCCCTCCAGGGCGGGCCACTGGGCCGAGGCGAGGTCGGTCCACTCGACCTTGATGTGGGGGCGGTCGGCGTAGCGCTGCTGGAGCGTCGAGACGTAGTGCTGGTCGACGTCGACGGCCACCACCCGCTCGCGGGCCGCCAGGTAGCGGGTGATGGTGCCCGTCCCGCAGCCAGCCTCGAGCACCCGCCTGCCCACGTAGGGGGAGATGTGCTGCCAGAGCCAGGCGTTGTAGCGTCGCAGCCCGTCCATGGTGCTGAGGGTGTCGAGCCCAGCGTGGGTGCTGACCCGTCCGGGAAGCAGGCCGTAGCGCAGGATGGCGGCGATCAGGGCCGGGCCATCGGTCCAGCGGAGCTTCTTGCCCTCCTCATAGGTGCGCCCGTGGTAGGACACGGGCACCTCGTACACCCGGCAGCCGAGCCTGGCGATCTTGGCGGTGAGCTCGGCCTCGATGCCGAAGCGCTCGGAGCGCAGGGCGAGCCGGCGCACCACCTCGATCCGGAAGGCCTTGTAGCCGGTCCCCATGTCGGTCAGGTTCAGGTTGGAGAGCATGTTGGAGAGCAGGGTCAGGGTGTGGCTGGCCACCGCGTGCCAGAAGAGCAGCACCCGCCGCGGGCTCCCGGTGAAGCGCGAGCCGTACACCACGTCTGCGTCGCCAGCCACCAGCGGCCCAAGGAGCGCCCCGTAGTCGTGCGGATCGTACTCGAGGTCGGCGTCCTGCACGATGACGTAGTCGCCGCTCGCCGCGGCGAAGCCGGTGCGCAGCGCCGCGCCCTTGCCCCGATTGCGCTCGTGGGCCAGCACGCGCACGTTGGGCTCGCGCACTCCGGCCAGGAGCTCTCGCATCCCGTCGGTCGAGCCATCGTCCACGACGATGATCTCCTTCTCGAAGGGCGTCGCCTGGACGCGGCGCAGCACGTCGCAGATGGTGGGCGCCTCGTTGTAGGCGGGGATGATGATCGAGAGCTTCATGGGGCTGCTGCCGCCGACCTCCTTCGCCGTTCCAGGTACTGGCCCAGGCCAGCCACCCCCCGGGCGAGCAGCGCGGCCGCCACAACGCCCAGGAGACTCGCCGGCAGCATCAAGAACCGGGCGCTCTGGTAGAAGAAGGGCACGTAGACGACGAGCGTGGCCGCGATCGCCACCAACCCGAACCGTCCCACCACCCCGGGGGCACCCTCCCGGCCCCAGAAGCGCAGCAACCCTACCAGACCCAGCAAGCCGACGCCAGGGAGCGACAGAAAGGCGTCCGCGCCGACGAGCTGGAGCGGGTACAGGACGATGCTCGGCAGCCCCCACGCTTCGGCGCTGCCGCCGAGGGACGGCCCATCTGCCCCCCAGGGCGGCCCCACCACGTACTGGAGCGAGAAGAAGGTACGGTCCGCCTCGGCCCCGGCCAGCGCGAACCCGGCTGCCTGGTAGGTAGTCGTGAGCGGCGAGCCGAAGGCCACGAGCTGCCAGGCGCCGAGCAGCGCCAGGAGCGGAGCCGCGCCTACGAGGTACCAGGCGGCGCGCGCGCGCCAGTCCCTGGCCGCCGTGGCGCCGGCCAGCCCGGCCAGCACCAGCAGCGCGGCCGCCGGGCGGACCCAGACCAGGGCGCCAGCCAGCAGGCCAGCCCCCACGGCGGTGACTCGCCCACTCCCAAGGGCCAGCAGCGCCACCTCCAGCATGGCCAGGGTCGCGCTGGGCAGGTCGCTCATGACCAGGCGTGCGAAGTGGACCGGCGCGGCGGCGAACAGGACGGTGGCCACGGCCAGGGGCGCGGCCAGCGGCCCGCCCAGCCTGGCTGCGACCAGCGCGGCCGCTATCCCCAGCGCCAGGCCGGCCCCGTAGGAGAGCCAGACGGCCGAGTCCACGCCGCCCAGCGCCACGAACGGCATGAGCAGGATGGACAGGCCGGGCGATTGGCGCGGCATCTGGGGCACGCCGCGCCGCTCCACGAGGTACTGCCCCTGGAGCAGCGACAGCGCCCCGTAGGCGTAGTTGGCGCCATCCGCACCCGGCACCTCGCCCGGCGGCAGCTCGATCGGGCGCGCCGCCACCGCGTAGATGGCGAGCAGCGCCGCCACGAGCACGGCGGGCAGCACCGAGTGCAGGCGCGACCTTGCGGCGGAGACGAGGCCCAGCAGCACCCGCGCCCTCCCAGGATAATCGAGCCACCAGTATAGCGGACGGTGAACCGGTAGCCCAGGACCCTCTTCCACTGGAGTCCGCCTCTTCCTTGACTCGCCCCCAGCCCCAGGGCTACCATGGTTAAGTGGCCATGCTAGACGGGGGACTAGCGGTACCCTGTACCCGCAACCCGCTATAGCGGGGTCGAATTCCCACTCGAGGTCCGACACAGCTCGGCCAGGTGCGCGCTAAGTGGTGTCGATGGTCTGGTCCTGCGCGGCGGCGGCTCGTGAACCCCGCCAGGTCCGGGAGGAAGCAACGGTAAGCGGTGTCCGCCGGGTGCCGCAGGGCAACCGGGCCGGAGCCGGCTGGCGCGTGGCCGCGAGAGGTGGCGCGATCGACAGTGGGTGCATGGCCACTCGCTCTTCAGTGTGGGCACGACGGCCCGTCCCCGGGACGGGCCGCCTGCTTTTTTGACCCGCGCGCCCGCTGCCATGCCGGGCTCCGCCTCTGCCCTGCCCCCTCCCTCCGTCCTGCTGCGCCGCTTCGGTCTGCGCCCCCGCAAGCGCTGGTCCCAGTCCTTCCTCACCGATGCCCGGGTGCTGGAGAGCATCGTCCAGGCCGCGAAGCTGGAGCCGACCGACGAGGTGCTGGAGGTGGGGCCAGGCCTGGGCGCGCTCACCGCTCGCCTGGCGCCCCGGGTGCGGCGCGTAGTGGCCGTGGAGATCGATCCCGCCCTGGTGGCCGCGCTCGGCCAGGTGCTCCAGGCGCCCAACCTGACCCTTGTGTGCGCCGATATCCTGGGCTTCGATCCGGGCGTGTACTTCCCAGGCCCGTACAAGCTGGTCGCCAACCTGCCCTACCACGTCACCAGCCCCACCCTCATGCGCTTCCTGGTCGAGATCAGGCCGCCCACCCTCATGGTGGTGA
Organism: Chloroflexota bacterium; assembly: GCA_016210245.1. Classification (GTDB taxonomy): domain Bacteria; phylum Chloroflexota; class UBA6077; order UBA6077; family JACQUR01; genus JACQUR01. The sequence continues at coordinate 8,764 of JACQUR010000180.1, read as the reverse complement.
CGATCCAGCGCGAGGTGGGCGAGCGGATCGTCGCCCGCCCCGGCGAGATGAGCTACCTGTCGGCGGCGGTACAACTGCTCGCCGACGTGGAGCTCGTCCGCCGGGTGCCCGCTTCGGCCTTCTACCCGCCCCCGAAGGTGGAATCGGCCGTGCTGCGCCTGCGCGTCCTGGCCCAGCCCCGCGTGCCGGTGGACGACGTGGGCGCTTTCCTGCGGCTGGTGCAGGCCGGCTTCGCCCAGCCCCGCAAGCAGTTGGCGAACTCCCTCGCCCAGGGGTTGGAGTGGCCGAAGGACCGGGCGCTGGCCGCGCTCGAGCAGGCCGGCGTCGCGCCCACGCGGCGGCCGCAGGAGCTATCGCTGGAGGAGTGGCGGCGCGTCTACCAGGCCGTGGGGGCCAGGGCGGCGTGATCGAGGTTCGAGCCTACGCCAAGCTCAACCTGACCCTGGAGGTGCTCGGCCGCCGGGCGGACGGCTACCACGAGCTGCGCAGCGTTGCCCAGACCCTGCGCCTGCACGACACCCTGTGGCTGGACCGCGCCCCGGACTGGCAGGTAGAGGTGCGGCAGGCGAGCGCGCCGATCGAGGACAACCTGATCCAGCGCGCGGGCCGCGCGCTGGAGCGCGCCCTGGGTCGCCCGCTGCCAACGCGGGTCCGGTGCGAGAAGCGCATCCCTGTTGCGGCCGGCCTCGGGGGCGGCAGCGCCGATGCCGCCGCAACCCTGGTGGGGCTGCGGCGGCTGTGGGGCCTGCGCCTCGACCCCGACCGCCTCCGCCAACTGGCCGGCGAACTTGGCTCGGACGTGCCGTTGTTGCTCCAGGGCGGGACGGCGCTGCTGAGCGGGCGCGGGGAGCAGGTGAGCGCCTTGCCGCCGCTGCCGCGACGCTGGGCCGTCGTCGCCGTCCCCCCGGCGCGCGCCTCGGACCATCCGCCAGCCAAGACGGCCACCATGTACTCGCTCCTCGGCTCCCAGCACTACACTGAGGGCGAGCACACCGCCCGCCTGGCGGAAGCCCTGCGCGCCGGGCTCGGCGAAGCCGAACCCGAGCGCTGGAACGTGTTCGAGGCGGTGGCCGATCAGGTCTTCCCGGGGCTGAGCACGCTGCGCGCGGCGCTGAGCCAGGCGAGCGGGAGCGCCTTTCGGCTGAGCGGGGCCGGCCCCGCGCTGTACGCGCTCCTGCCCGACGCGGCCGCAGCGCGCCGCTGCCTCCAGCGCCTCGCCTCCCAGCCCGTGGCGCTGCTGCTCACAACCACCGCCAGCGCCCGGCCGCGCGCCTTTCTCGCCAGACGCCAGGCGCCAGGCGGCAGGTGGCAGCCGGTGTAGGGGCGGACAGGGCCGTCCGACGCCCACGGATGGTGGGCACACCCCCACCAGGCACTGGCCCAGACGCGGCAACCTGCCACACGCGAGACGGGAGTGATCACGCGGATCTGGCATGACGCTGTTGCAAAGCGGCTCCCAGGTGGCTACCATGCCTCCAGCTAGACTGGGAGGCCAGCACCGTGAGCACACAAACGGACGCCTGGCGCTTCAGGCGGGGGTGGAAGTACGTAGACAGCGTCCTGATCCGCGACAACTACGTGATCTATGACACGGGGGACAACGAGTACCCACACTATGTGGAGCGGGAAGGCAACAACACCCTCCCAAACACTGCTGCCTGGGCGATATCCAGGAATGCTGTGGACGCGGTCAAGTGGGCGTTAGACCACCAGGAGTTCAAGCCCGTAGACAAGATCGCAAAACGAGTTGACCACCACCCCAAACCAGAACTCGCCCACGCCGTGCGGGCTGAGCAGGAAGTACACGCCGTGCTTGTCCTCCTCTACATACGGGGGGAGGCCGAACGTGAGCCCCACGGAGTGGGCTACTGGTACCGCGCTAAACTCCCTGGCCGCCGCTCCCGCTAGCCCCCAAGACCACCGCGTGGAGTGCAGCCATGACCCAACCCACACCTGACCGCTGGCAACCGCCCACCAAGAATGCCCAGTGCCCCGCCTGCGGCGTTCCCATCTACCAGCTCTTGCTCGACTCCCCGCCCCACGCAGGCGACTTCATCGCCTGGGGCGACCTGGCTGAGCAGCACCAACAGGGCTGCCAGTGGGTGGAACGGCGGGGATACTGGCCCTACTGAGCGCTGCATGGAGATCTAAGCACCGTTGCGCACGGGGCCTGTAGCGCGGGGACTTGTCCCCCCGCCCATAGCCACTCGGGCGCGGGGCGCGGGGGCAGCCACTGGGGGCTGCCCCCGCGCCCCGCGCCCCACCAATGTTTAGATCCTTATGCAGGGCTCAGTAGCTGTCAATCAGGGACGGGTGCAGTGTGTTCTGCATGTCTTTGAGCACCAGCGCGGGCAGGAACCCCGCTGCATTCAGGCCGCGTCCCAGGTTTCGGGCCAGGCCGCGAAGAAACATCCGACTCTGGGTGGCGTCCTCAAGTGGGTCAACAACGCTCCCTGCTCGATCAAGCACTTCCCGAGCGTAGAGTCATAGGTAGTTGTTCCAGCTCCCTGCCCCTCGCCCCGCCCCACGGCTCAGTCCCTCATAGAGAGACCGCGCCTGCTCGGGAAAATGGCGAGCGTAGTCCGCGGGAAGCGCCTGGAAGCCAGCTGCAGCCCTACGCCCCACCTCAAAAACCAAGGGTACTGAAATGCAAGAACTTCTGCACGTAGTCGCACCCGCTGGCTCCCGTCGCGTCCCTGGCCCCTGTCACGTTGCCCTGGGCGTCAATCGCGCCGAAGTAGGCTGCCGCCGCTTTGTCCCAGCTCCCGTAGCGCTGGTAGTTGCGAGCCAGAATCTGGGCGCCCCGCATGATATTGGTCAACGGAGTTTCTTCCTTGAAGTTTGAACCTCTCCGTGTCTCCGTGTCTCCGTGGTGAAAGGTCCTCTCGCGTCCTCTCGGCCCCCCGTCCCCTTCACGCGGGCGCACACACCGCGTACCCGCCCCCGGCCCGTTTGGCTGCGTACATGGCGTCGTCGGCTCGACGCAGCAGCGACTCGCCGTCCTGGGCATGCTCGGGGTAGAGGGCGATGCCGAAGCTGGCCCCAATCTCCACCCGCCGCGCATCCAGGACGTACGGCTCCTCCAGCGCCTGCAGCAGCTTGGCTGCGGCCAGGGTGGCACCCGCCAGGTCCGCCCCGGGCAGGATCACCGCGAACTCGTCCCCACCCAGGCGGGCCACGGTATCCGAGGCCCGCAGGGCGCGTTCCAGGCGCTGCCCTACCTGCTGCAGGAGCGCGTCGCCAACCTGGTGGCCGAGGGTATCGTTGACCTCCTTGAAGTGGTCCAGGTCCAGCCACAGCAGCGCCAGCGGCGTCTGCTCCCGCCGCGCGGCGAGCAGAGCCTGGCGCAGCCGGTCATAGAGCAGGGTGCGGTTGGGCAGGCCGGTCAGGGCGTCGTGGAGGGCCTGGCGGGCGAGCGCCTCGTGCATCCGCTTGCGGTCGAGACAGGCCCCAATCCGCGCTTTCAGCAGGACCGGGTTGAAGGGCGAGACGAGGTAATCCTCAGCGCCCAGCTCGATGCAGCGCACGATGCTCTCAACCTCGTCCATAGCCGACAGGACGATGACGGGGATGTGCCGCAGGCTGGGGTCGGACTTCACGCGCGCGAGCACCTGGTAGCCGTTCAATTCAGGCATCAGGATGTCCAGCAGCACCAGGTCGAAGGGCTCCGCCCGCAGCCGCTCCAGCGCCGCCCGTCCGTGCTCCGCCAGGGCCACCCGGCAGCCCAGCCGCTCCAGGCGCCGCGCCAGCAGGTCGCGGTTGATCTCGTTGTCGTCGACCACCAGCACCGAGGCGGGCTCGGCCGGCGGGCCACTCCGCGCTTCCATCTCCGGGCGAAGGTCGACCGCCTCGTCCTGGCCGGCGCCCGCCCGGCCAGACGCCAGTGCGGCTTCGGCCCCCGGGGCCACTTCAGCCTTCGACAGCTCGATGAAGGCGTTGACGACCCCCAGCAGATGGTTGCCGGCGGCGTGGATCTTCCTGAAGTCTGCCGCCAGGTCGGCGTGGCCCAGCTCGCCGGCCTCCTCGTGCAGCATGTCGCTGTAGCCGATCACAGCGTTCAATTGAGTGCGAAACTCGTAGCTGGCGGGATCGAGCTCGAGGGCCCCGGTCTGGACCCGCGAGGCGTCGAGGAACCGGTCCACGTGGGCCAGGAGCGCCTGGCCCGCGGTCTGAATCTTCTGGATGCTGGGGATGAACGCCGCCTCCCCAAGCTCCTCCGCCGCATCGAGCAGCAGCTCGCTGTAGCCCAGGATGTGGTTGATCGGCGTGCGCAGGTCGTGCCGCAGCGCGCGCAGCAGGTCGCGCCTGGCCCTGGGCGGGGCGCGCGGTGGCTCGGGTGCGCCTTCGGGAACTCGGTGCTCCTGCACAGAGTCGGGCATGGGTTCTCCCCACCAGCTTGCACGGTGCGCGGCTAGCGGTCTGTGACTCGTCCATTGTCAGGTCCACCCGCCGCCCTGAAGGGCGGGCCTGGGGGCCTGGCGGCTTGAGGCCCGCCCTTCAGGGCGGCGGGTGTGGAAGTCATCAGATCAGCGGTAACGCAGCCCTAGCGGTCGTCGCCTCCCGGCGCAGTATGGTATGCTTAAACGGCAAGAGGCTGCACGGGTTCGCCGTCATAAGGAGATGAGCAGTCTGTTGTGCTCCCCACCGTGGGAGCACGGGGCGCACGTTGGCGAGTGGTGTAACGGTAACACAGCGGACTTTGGATCCGTTATTCCAGGTTCGAATCCTGGCTCGCCAGCCGATCCGACCCCTGGTAAGTCGGGCGCCCGTCTTCCTGTATGAAGGATTCTGACTCGATAGACCCTCCTGAACAGTGCGTTGGCGCCGTCATCCTGGCCGCGGGGCAGGGGACGCGGATGCGCTCCGCCCTCCCCAAGGTGCTGCACCCCGTCGCCGGGCGGCCGATGCTGCTCCACGTGGCCCACCTGGCGCGCGTGCTCGGGTGCCAGCCGATCGTCGCCGTGGTCGGCCACCAGGCCGAGCAGGTGCGCCAGGCCGCGGGCGATAGCCTTGCCTTCGTCGAACAATCGCCCCAGTTGGGCACCGGCCACGCCGTGGCCCAGGCTCGCCCGGCACTGGCAGACCGCGTCGAGCGGGTGCTCGTGCTCTACGGCGACGCGCCGCTGGCCACGGCCGAGACGCTCCGAAGCCTGCTGCAAGCGGGCGCTGGCCGGGCGCTGGCCTTGCTCACCGCCGAGTTATCCAACCCCCGCGGCTACGGCCGCATTGTACGGGCTGAGGGCCGCGTCGTCGGCCTGGTCGAAGAGGCGGAAGCCAGCGAGGCCATCCGTGCGATCGGCGAGGTGTTCAGTGGCGTGCTGTGCGCCGAGGCCCCCTGGCTGTGGACCCACCTCGCAACACTACAGCCGCACCCCAACGGCGAGTTCTACCTGACCGACCTGGTCCGGATGGCCGCCCTCGAAGGGCTGCCCATCGGCGCGGTCCAGCCCGCACAGCCGGAGGAGATCATGGGGATCAACGACCGCGCCCAGTTGGCGCAGGCCAACCAGGTGCTCTGGGAGCGCAAGCGCCGCGACTTGATGGCCGCCGGCGTGACCTTGCTGGACCCGGGCAGCACCTTCGTCGACGCCGAGGTGCTGGTTGGCCAGGATACCATCATCCACCCCAACACCTACCTGCGCGGCCGCACCGTGGTGGGCCAGGGGTGCGAGCTGGGACCCGGCACTCTGATCCAGGACTCGCAGCTTGGCGACCGCTGCCGCGTGGTGATGAGCGTGGTGGAGGGAGCCGAGCTGGCGGAGCGGGTGCAGGTGGGTCCCTTCGCCCATCTACGGCCCGGCGCTCGGATCGAGGCGGACGTGGAGCTGGGCAACTTCTCGGAAGTCAAGGCCAGCGTGGTGGGCGCGGGCTCAAAGGCGCACCACTTCAGCTACCTCGGCGACGCGGTGCTGGGCAAGAACGTCAACGTGGGAGCCGGCACCATCACCTGCAACTACGATGGCGTCCGCAAGCACCGCACGGTGGTGGGCGACAACGTCTTCATCGGCAGCGACACCATGCTGGTGGCGCCGGTGGCGCTGGGCGACGGCGCGCGCACCGGGGCCGGGGCCGTGGTGACGCGCGACGTGGCGCCGGAGCAGCTCGTGGTGGGCGTGCCCGCGCGCCCCGTGCCCGGCAAGGGCAAGCAGGCCGACGCAAAGGAGACTGAGCCTCGGGGCCAGCCATGAGCGTGTACCCTGAGACGGCAGCCTCTCTAAACCAGGTCGACAGTCGACCGTTCACAGTCGACAGGGGAGGAGCGGACTGTGAACGGTCGACTGTCGACTGTCGACTCAGTTTAGAGAAGTGGGTGACTGTCGGTGGATGAGCCTGGCTTGTGGGTTTCGCTGGCCCTCTTCGCCCTCTCCAGCCTGTTCGCCGCCTACGTCTCGGCTGCGCAAGCGACGCTGCACTGGCTGAACCGCGGGCGGCTGTGGCAGCTCCTGCCCGAGGGCGCTGCGGGGGCCCGCCCGGCGCAGCGCGTGGTCGAGCAACCGGGCGCGCTGCTCGCCACGGGCCTGGTGGTCCGCACCCTCGCCCTGGCCGGGGCGGGCGCCAGCGGCCTGCTCGTCGTGCTCGACCAGTGGTCGGCGGCGCCGTGGGCCGGCGTCGCCGCGGCCCTGCTCCTGCTGCTGGCGCTGGTCTTGCTGCAGCTCCTCGGCCAGGCGCTGGCCCTGTCTCGCCCGGAGCGGTCGGCGACCCTCGTGGTGGGCCCGCTGCGCGTGCTCGGCCTCCTGCTGTGGCCGCTGGTCGCGCTGCCCACGGCGGTCCAGCGCCTGGCCCTGCGCGCCCTGGGCCTCTCCGAAGCGGCCGAGCCGACCGAGGCCGAGGAGGAGCTGCGCCTGCTGGTGGAGGCGGCCAAGGAAAACGGCGGGTTGGAGGCGGAAGAGCGGGAGATGATCCACGGCATCGTCGAGCTCAGCCAGCGCCCGGTGCGCGAGATCATGGTGCCGCGGATCGACGTCGTGGCCCTGGACCAGCGGGCGACGGTGCGCGAGGCGCTCGACAGGATCACCGCCAGCGGCCACTCCCGCCTCCCACTGTACGACGGCAGCGTGGACAACGTGGTCGGCATCGTCGTCGCCAAGGACCTGCTCAAGCACCTGAGCACCGGCTCGCTGGACAGTCCGGTGGAGCCGCTGGCCCGCCCGGCCTACTTCGTCCCGGAAACCAAGAAGATCGACGAGCTGCTGCGCGAGTTGCGGCAGCAGCGGGTCCAGATGGCCATCGTCGTAGACGAGTATGGCGGCACGGCCGGCCTGATCACCGTGGAGGACATGGTCGAGGAGATCGTGGGCGAGATCCGCGACGAGTATGACGTCGAGGAGGCGCTCTTCGAGCGCGTGAGCGAGCACGAGGCGATCTTCGACGCACGCATGAACGTGCGCGACGTGGGCGACGTGCTGAACATCAACCTGGAAGGGGAACTGGAGGAGCACGAGTACGATACCCTGGGCGGGCTGGTGTACGAGCGCCTGGGACGGGTGCCGGCGGAGGGCGACGAGGTGCAGGTCAACGGCTGTCTGATCTCGGTGCTCGCCACCGAGGGCCATCGGATCAAGAAGGTCAAAGTGACCGTGGGCGCCGAGCCCGAGCAGGCCGATGAGCAGGCCGACGACTGACCAGCTCGAAGCCCTGGTGGAGGCCGCCCGCCAGGCCCGCCAGCACGCCTACTGCGCCGGTGAGCGTGCAGCCGTCAGCGCTCAGCCGCCGCAGGCGGCCGAGCGCTGACGGCTGCACGCTCACCTTGTCCCCTTTTGCTCGGGGGATGCGGCGAGGGCGCGCCGCACGGTCATGAGCAACTGGGTCACGTCGGGCGGCTTGGTCAGGACAGCCGCCACCTGCGCGCCGCCCAGGAGGTAGGGATAGGCGGTGACCACGACCACCGGCAGATCCCTGGTCGCTGGATTGGCGCGGATGGCTTGCAGGACCTGCAGCCCGTCGATGTCGGGCAGGGCCAGGTCCAGGGTGGTGAGGTCGAACGACTGCTCGCCCAGGAGCTGGATGGCCTGGGCGCCGGTCAGCGCCACTGAAACCTGGTAGCCCTCCATCTCCAGGAAGATGCGCAGCAGGTCGGCAATAGGTGGGTCGTCCTCCACGACCAGGATGTGCTCCGCTTGCCTCGCCATGGCTGGGCTTTCACACCTCCGCCGCCCGCGGCGGCCACACCCGCCTCGGCAGGAGGTATGCCAGCGCCGCAGAGGTTGGGCTGGAGTTGCTACAATTGGCGTCGGAGTTCACGCACCATGAACAAGACCCAACTCGTCTTTGCAGTTCTCGCGATCCTGGTGATCGCAAGCATGGTTCTGGCGGCGCTGGCACCGCTCCTCGGCCGATGACGGCGCGCCGCGAGCGTCTGGCCGCCTTTCGCGCGACTTCCAGGCGGTTCAGCCTCACGCGGCGCGCCTTCGAGCGCCTGGTCGAGCAAGCCCTGGCGGAGCTGCCGCCCGAGTTCGCCGAGCGGCTGGTGAACGTGGCGGTCACGGTGGAGGACCGCCCGGATCCTGCCAGGCTGGCTGGGCTGGGCTTCGAGGCCGACGAGTCGCTGCTGGGGCTGTTTGAGGGCACCCCGCTCGGGCAGCGCGGCGACTATCACCTGGCCGTGCCGGACCGCATCACCATCTTCCGGCTGCCCATCCTGCAATGCTGCCAGAGCGAGGAGGACGTGGTCCGGGAAGTACGGGCCACGGTCATCCATGAGGTGGGTCACTTCTTCGGACTCGGCGACCAGGAGCTGACGTAGCCAGGGGTCAGGGGTCAGGGG
>JACQUR010000168.1 GCA_016210245.1 Chloroflexota bacterium | reverse complement strand
GGTCCAGCCCGTGCTCGCGCGCCACCTCGGCCAGGCGCAGCGCGTAGGTGGGTGTACACAGCAGCACCGTTGCTCCCAGCTCCAGCATGGTCGCCAGCCGCTGGAGGCTTTGCTGCCCCCCGCCCGAAATCGCCATCGCGCCCACAGTTGGGGCGCAGTCGAAGGCGCTCCAGAAGCCGATGAACGGGCCGAAGGAGAAGGCGCAGAAGACCCGGTCGCCTTCGCCCACCCCGGCGCCCCGGTAGACGTGGCCCCACAGCCGCATCCACCAGGTCCAGTCCTGCGGGGTGTCCAGGCAGCGAATGGGCACGCCGCCCGCGGTGCCGGAGGTCTGGTGCAGGCGGACGTAGCGCTCCAGCGGGTAGGTGAGGTTGGTGCCGTAGGGCGGGTGCGCCTGCTGGTCGGCCGCGAGCTCCGCCTTGCGGGTGAAGGGCAGGCGGCGGAAGTCGGCGAAGGACTGGATGTCCGCCGCGGCCTCCAACCCGACTCCGCCCAGCCTGGCCTGGTAGAAGCGGTTCGACGGCAGGATCGCGCGCAGCAGGGCTCGCACGCGGTCGAGCTGCAGGTGCGCCAGGTCGGAGCGCTCCAGGCACTCGGTCGCCTGGTCGAAGTAGGTGACCCCTTTGACGGACGGCTGCATCACACCCTCCGGATTTTGGATTTTGGATCGGGTTTCGGATACTGGGGCCTGGATTCCAGATTGTGGGTTTGGGTGTGGGGGCGAGGCGCTGGCCGACCAGGGTGCAGGTGGCGCTCCAGGCTGGTCGGCTGATGCGTCGCCTCTACTCTGAGTTTCTGGATTATGGGGCAAGTCCCCGCCTCAATCCAAAATCCAAAATCGAACATCCCGGCTGGCACGTGCCTTGCTGTCGCTAGGCAGGGGTCGGGGGGGCGGCTGCCGCTATCCCTCAGCACCCCTTACCTTGCGCGAGGGCCAGGAGCCCATGAGGATTGCGATTGCCTCGCCCCTCTTCGAGAGCATCCCGCCGCAGCGGTACGGCGGAACCGAGCGCGTTGTCTCCAGCCTGACCGAGGAGCTGGTGCGGCGGGGCCACGAGGTGAGCTTGTTCGCCAGCGGCGACTCGCGCACCGGCGCGCGCCTGGTAGCGATCACGCGCGAGGCGCTCTGGCCCAGGCACGAGGAGCTGGACCACTGGCCCTTCCACCTGCTGGAGCTGGGCAGCCTGTTCGAGCGCGCCCACGACTTCGACCTGGTCCACACCCACCTGGAGTACTTCCCCCTGCCGTTCATCCGTCTGGCCCGGACCCCGTGCGTCCTGACTATGCATGGGCGGCTGGACCTGCTGGAGTACCAGCGCCTGTTCGCCGCCTACCCGGACGCGAACCTGGTCTCGATCAGCAACAACCAGCGCCGCCCGCTGCCCTACAGCAACTGGGTGGCCACGGTCTACAATGGGATCGAGCTGGAGGACTTCACCTTCCGCTCCGATCCAGCGGACTACCTGGCCTTTCTCGGGCGGATGTGGCCCGAGAAGGGGGTCGAGGACGCGATCGAGATCGCCCGCCAGGCGGGTATGCCACTGAGAATCGCCGCCCGGATCAACCACCACGAACAGGAGTACTTCCGCCAGCGCATCCAGCCGCGGCTCGACCCTCCGGCCGTCGAGTACGTGGGCGAGCTGGACCAGCGGCAGAAGAATGTCTTCCTCGGCCACGCCTACGCCCTCCTGTTCCCGATCCGCTGGCCGGAGCCCTTCGGGTTGGTGATGGTGGAGGCGATGGCCTGCGGCACACCAGTCATCGCTCGCCGCGCTGGCGCCGCGCCGGAGGTGATCGTGGACGGGGCCACGGGCTTGCTGTGCGACTCGGTCGAGGAGATGGCCCTGGCCTGTGGCCGGATACAGGAGCTGGACCGGGCCGCCTGCCGCCGCCGCGTGGCCGAGCGCTTCTCCGTCCAGACGATGGTAGACGGCTACGAACGCGTGTACCGCTCCCTCGCAGGCCAGGAGCGCGCGAGGCGCGCCGGGTAGGATAGTCCCGGAGTGAAGATTGCAGATTTGAGATTGCAGAGTGCAGATTGAGGAAATCTGCACTCTGCAATCTCAAATCTGCAATCCGCTTTGGGGGGGCGCATGGAACTGGAAACCATGGGCTGGGAGCGACGGGGGCGGGTGGCCTACGTGACCTTGCGGCGGCCGCACGTGCTGAACGCCATGAACACCCATGCGACGCTCGACCTGAGCGCGGTCGCGGACGCTATCGGCGACGATTCGGAGCTCCGGGTGGTGGTGATCAGCGGCGCGGGCCGCGCCTTCTGCACGGGCATCGACCTGAAGGAGCTGTCGCGCGGGGAGAGCCCGCTCAGCTACCACCACCACTTCGAGCGGGCACTGCGCCGCTTCGAGACGATGGACAAGCTCGTGCTCGCCGCCATCCACGGCTGGTGCCTGGGCGGCGGCCTGCAGCTCGCCCTGGCGTGCGACCTTCGCGTCGCCAGCGCCGAGGCGCAGTTCGGGCTGCCGGCCGTGGTCGAGAGTCTCATCCCCGGCCTGGCCACCTATCGGCTGTGGCGCTACGTGGGCATGGGCTGGGCCAAGCGCCTGATCCTGGGGGGCGAGAACCTGTCGGCCGAACAGGCGCAGCGCATCGGTCTGGTGGATTACGTGGTCGAGGCGGCGGCCTTCGAGGCCGAGGTGGGGCGGATCGTGGAGCGCTTCCTCGAAACCGCCTCGGTCGGCTGCCGGCTGAGCAAGGGGCTGATCAACCAGGCGCCCGATCTGCCCTACGAGCTCTTCCTGCAGCGCTACCTCGAGCTCCAGGCCGTAGCCCAGACCTCCGACGACCACGCGGAAGCGATGGCCGCCTACCGCGAGCGGCGCGAGCCCCGGTGGAAGTAAGGGATTTGAGATTTGAGATTGCAGAGTGCAGATTTCCAACCTGCACTCTGCAATCTCAAATCTCAAATCTGCAATCCCAGGATGGTTTCGCGCACCTCGGAGATGTGGCCCAGGGTGGCCTGGTAGGCAGCTTCGCCGTCGTGGCGCCGCACCGCGTCGAGGATCTGCTCGTGCCCGCGCAGCGACCTGATTGGGCGGTCGCCTCCCAGGAGCGAGGAGGCGCGCGTCTCGCGCAGCATGTCCCTGATAGTATCCTGGAGTCGCAGCAGCGTCTGGTTGGCCGCGGCCACCGCGAGGGTATAGTGGAACGCGGTGTCTTCGTCGACGTAGCTCTCCCCTGCGGCCACCTTCGCCCGCTGGCGCTCGAGCAGCCGCTCCAGCTCCCCGATCGCCTCGGGGGTGGCCCGCTCGGCCGCGCGGCGGGCGATGCCTGGCTCGATCAGCTCGCGCACCTCCAGGAGCTCCTCGATCGCGCGGGCGCCTCGCCCCAGGCTGGCCGCCAGCCGCTGGACCAGCAGCTCGGCCGACATCTCTTTGACGAAGGTGCCCCCGCCTTGCCTGCCCAGGATCAGCCCCTGCACCTCGAGCGCGCGCAGCGCCTCCCGCACGGAGGTGCGGCTGACCCGCAAGGTGCTGGCCAGCTCGCGCTCCGGGGGGAGCTGGTCGCCGGGCTTCAGCTTGCCCTCGGCCACCAGGGCGCAGATCTGCTCGACGATGTGCTCGTAGATGCGCGTCTTCTTGACGGGTGCCAGCATGCGCGCTCTCGTCCGGGTAAGATCAATGGCCCGACCACTGGACCCGGAGCGGAGTGTAACATGGGCCAGGGGGGGCGACAAGGCGGGTGCGACTGCCTCTTTCAGTGCTGAGTGCTGAGTCCTGAGTCC
>JACQUR010000184.1 GCA_016210245.1 Chloroflexota bacterium | reverse complement strand
GGCCTATCCATCGCGGCCATCCTGATCGTCGCGCCCGCGGGCGTGGCGGGGCTGCTGCGGCGGCTGTGGGAGTCGCGCCGGGTGCGCGCGCTGCGGCTGCGGCTGGCCCTGGACGACGCGGCGGAGGTCCGCCCCCCGGCCAGCCCGGAAGAGGCGGCGGCATGAGCGCGATCCTGCAGACCCGGCGGCTCAGCAAGGCCTTCGGCGGCCTGCTGGCCGTGAACGCGCTCGACCTGGCGGTCGAGGCCGGCCAGGTGTACGGCGTCATCGGGCCCAACGGGTCCGGCAAGACGACCCTGTTGAACATGGTGAGCGGGCTCTACACGCCCACCTCGGGCACCATCACCTACCTGGAGCAGCGCATCGACGGGCTGCCGCCCCACCGCCTGGTTCACCTGGGCATCGCTCGGACCTTCCAGAACATCCGCCTGTTCCCGCGCCTGAGCGTGCTGGACAACGTGATGGTCGGCCAGTACTGCCGCACCGGGGCGGGCCTGTGGCAGGTCTTGCTCCACACCCCGGCCATGCAGCGAGAAGAGGCCGCGATCCGAGAGAAGGCGGTGCGCGTCCTGGAGTTCGTCGGGTTGGGGGCGCGGCTGCGGGGCCTGCCGGGCGATCTGCCCTACGGGCAGCAGCGGCTAATCGAGCTGGCCCGGGCCATGGCCACCGAGCCGCGCTTGCTCCTGCTGGACGAGCCAGCCGCGGGCATGACCCTGGCCGAGCGGCGGCGCCTGGTCGAGGTGGTGCGCGAGATCCGGACCAGCCACGCCATGGCTATGATCGTGATCGAGCACGACATGCGGGTGATCGCGCGGCTGTGCGACCGGGTCACCGTGCTCAACTTCGGGGTCAAGATCGCCGAGGGGCCGCTGGAGCAGATCCGGGCCGACCCCGCCGTGGCGGAAGCCTATCTGGGTCGCAGGCACTCGCGTGCTGAAGCTGGATAGCCTCGCGGTCTTCTACGGCCAGGTGCAGGCCCTGCACGGGGTGAGTCTGCGCGTCGGGCAGGGGGAGATCGTTGCCCTGCTCGGCGCCAACGGGGCTGGCAAGTCGACCACGCTGCGCACGATCATCGGACTGCTGCGTCCCGCCTCGGGCGCGATCGAGCTGCTGGGCCAACCCATCCACGGCCTGTCGCCGGAGCGGATCGCCGCCCGCGGGATCGCCCTGGTGCCCGAGGGTCGACGGGTCTTTCCCGGCTTCACCGTGGAAGGGAACCTGGAGCTGGCCGGCCTCGCGGCCGGCCAGTCGGCCCGCCAGATCCAGCAGGGCATCGACCGCGTGCTGCACATCTTCCCGGCTCTGGCTGCGCGGCGCAGGCAATACGCCTGGTCGTTGAGCGGGGGCGAGCAGCAGATGATGGTCATCGGGCGCGGCCTGATGGCCGAGCCGAAGCTGCTCATGCTGGACGAGCCCTCCCTGGGACTGGCGCCGTTGCTGGTGGAGGAGGTGTTCCGCGTCATCCGCCAGATTCGCGAGTCGGGGACGACGGTCCTGCTGGTCGAGCAGAACGCCGCGATGGCGCTGGAGGTGGCCAATCGGGCGTACGTGCTGGAGTTGGGCCGGGTCGTGCTCGAGGGCAGCGCCGCCGAGCTGGCCGACAGCCAGCTCATCCAGGCCTCGTACCTCGGCGGCGGAGAAGGCGAGGAGCTGTGAAACCGAGTCGACAGTTAACAGTCCACAGTTCAGGGTCTACTGTCGACTGTAACCTGTAAACTGTCGACTCCGTAGCAACAAGGAGGTGTCCCGCATGAAGAGCATCCCCCTGACCCTGGCCTGTGGCAAGTACGATCGGACCTGGTCGCTCATGGACGGCACGGTCAAGCCGGAAGGGATCGACCTGAACTACGTCTCGATGGTCCCGCACGACATCTTCGCCCAGGTGCTGCTCGACCGCGCCTTCGACGCGGCCGAGATGTCGATCTCCAATCTCACCACCCTGGTCGGGCGGGGAGAGCGCGAGCTGGTGGCCATCCCTGCCTTCCCTTCTCGGGTGTATCGACACAGCTACGTCTTCGTCAACACCGAGGCCGGGATCGAGCGGCCCGAGGACCTGGTCGGCCGGCGGGTGGGCGTGCCCGAGTACAGCATGACCGCGGCGGTCTGGGTGCGGGCGTTTCTCCAGCACGACTACGGCGTCACGGCCAACCAGGTGCGCTGGTACGTTGGCGGGTTGAACGAGCAGGGACGCACCGGACGGATCTCCGTCAAGCTGGCCGACGACATCCGGGTCGAGGTCATTCCCGCGGGGACGAGTCTGGGCGAGCTGCTCGAAGCCGGGCAGATCGACGCGCTCATCGCCCCGTCGATGCCCGCGGTAGTCAAGGCCGGCTCGCCCCGGGTACGGCGGCTGTTTCCGAACTCCCAGCAAGTGGAGGTCGACTACTACCGCCGCACCGGGCTGGTTCACCTGATGCACACGGTGGTGATTCGCGCCTCGATCTACGAGCGCCATCCCTGGGTAGCTCGCAGCCTGTACGACGCCTTCCTGCGCGCCAAGCAGGAGGCCTACCGCTGGATCGAGGCCACCGGCGCGCCCAAGTGCAGCCTGGTCTGGCTCCAGGCCTACCTGGAAGCGGAGCGCGCCATCTTCGGCCCCGACCCCTGGCCCTACGGCGTCCAGGCCAACCGCAAGAGCCTGGAAGCCCTGGCCTCCTACGTCTACGAGCAGGGGCTGAGCGAGCGGCTGGTGCGAGTGGAGGAGCTGTTCGCTGGAGAAACTCTTGATTGAGAAGCCAGAGCGGTCTGTGCGGTTGCACCTGTCCGAGCCGCGACTGTGAGGGAGCGGACCCGTGGTGCTGAGCCCACGCCTTTCTCACAGGACAGTCCGGCGCTGAGCGACTTGCCGGGTGGTAGGCGGTATCTTGCTGGAATGCCTGGGGGGCCGCGTTGACGATACTGGGTTTCCGACTATAAACCCTCAGACAATGACACCCACCGTCTGAGGGGAGACAATGGCCGGCAAGAAGCAGTTGCGGTGGCAGGACTTGGATCACTCCAAGTTGAGCAGAAAGGTCCGCGCCCGGCCGTCCCGCAGCACGTCCAGCACGGCCAGCCGATCCCTGGCCGGGGTGGTCCGATAGATGGTCCCCAGCGGGCCGGTCAGCACCTGGCAGGACTGGTTCTGGCCGCCCACCCGGGTCGGCGTGTCGTCCAGTTCCTGCCAGGCGCTTCCCGCCAGCGCCGCCGTGGCCACCGCCGCCGCCTCGGCCTGCCAGCGCTCCTGGCCCTCGGTCAGCAGGCGGGCCAGCTC
Organism: Chloroflexota bacterium; assembly: GCA_016210245.1. Lineage (GTDB taxonomy): Bacteria > Chloroflexota > UBA6077 > UBA6077 > JACQUR01 > JACQUR01. The sequence goes on along the minus strand of JACQUR010000184.1, from coordinate 67 downwards.
CCCCGCCGAGAGCTGCACCCCCACGTCCCGCAGCAGGGTCCGCAGCGGGGCCTGGCTGACGTTGGCC
>JACQUR010000183.1 GCA_016210245.1 Chloroflexota bacterium | reverse complement strand
GGCCAGGGGTCGGGGGCCGGTCGCTCCCTGGCCCCCGACCCCTACGGAAAGAAGCTCCGCAGCCAGTTGCCCAGGGCGGATAGGGTACCAGAGAGCGGGCCTGGCATGTGCGCGCCGGAGGGCTCGTCCCACTGCGTCAGCCCCCACTTCAGCAAGCCCACGCTGGTGGCGTAGGCAGGGTTGCTGATCGCGTCGACCAGGCCGTAGACCCCGTTAGGCAAGCCGATCCGAACGGGCGCGTCGAAGATATCGCTGGCCAGGCGCTTGATGCCCTGGAGTTGCGCGGTTCCACCGGCCAGCACGACCCCGGCCGGCATGCCGCCCTCGATCCCCGCCCGCTTGAGCTGCTCGCCGACCAGCTCGAACATCTCCGCCAGGCGCGCCTCGACGATCTCGCTCAGCACCCGCCGGGAAACCGGCCGCCCCTCCCCCTTGTCGAACGAGGCCACGTCGATCGTGCGGTCGTCCTCTACCAGGCCGGCGATGGCGAAGCCGTGGCGGATCTTGATCTCCTCGGCCGCGGCAAAGGGCGTGCGCAGGCCAACCGCAATGTCATTGCTGATGTGGTTGCCACCGACCGGCAGAACCAGCGCGTGGGCCATGCTGCCCTCGGTGAACACCGCCGCATCGGTGGTGCCCCCGCCAATGTCCAGCAGCACCACCCCCAGGTCCTTCTCCGCCTCGGTCAGCACCGCCTCGCCGGCGGCGAGCGGTTGGAGGACCAAGCCGTCCACCCCTACTTCGACCCGCTCGATGCAGCGCTGCAGGTTCTGGATCGAGGTCATGGCTCCGGCGACGATCGTGGTGTACACCTCCAGGCGGTGGCCCACCATCCCGTCCGGATTCTTGATCCCCTCCTGCCCGTCGACGACGTAGTGCCGGGGCAGCACGTGGATGACCTCGCGATCGGCGGGCAGGGTGACGACCCGGGCGGCCTCGAGCGCGCGGTTCACGTCCTCGGCCGTGATCAGGTTGTCGTGCCGCCGAACGGCCACCACCCCGTGGCTGTTGATCGAGGTGATGTGCGCCCCCGCGATCCCCACGTAGGCGCTGACGACCTTGCAGCCGGATTGCTGCTCCGCCTTCAGCAGAGAGGCGCGGATGGAGTCCACCGTCTCATCCGGGTTGACCACCACCCCCTTGCGCAGGCCACGCGAGGGACTTACGCCGACGCCAATGATCTCGAGCTGGTCCTCGTCGTTCAGCTCGCCGATCAGCGTGCAGACCTTTGTCGTCCCGACGTCGATCCCTACGATGATGCGCTCTCCGGCCATGCCATCCCTTCTCGGCGCAGCAACTCCTGCAATCCGAAGTCCTAACGGTAGTAGGGCCGCCCTCTGAAGCGCAAGTCGACGAAGGTAGCGTGGGCACCTGCCTCGGCCAACTGGGCGCGGATGGCCTGCAGGGCGCTCACCTTCCAGGCCAGGTCCTGGCTCGAGCCGAAACGTACCCGCCAGCCGGAGAGGTCGGGGACCTCGATACCTGTGTCCGACTGATAGTCGAAGCTGGGGGCTGCCTCGCCGTCGCTCGGGGCCAGCAGGTGGCTGAGGAGCGAGGCAGCTTTCAAGGCATCGGCGTCGACTCGGTCACCGGGCTGAACGGGCTGCTGGGAGAGATCGCGCACCACGGACAACCGTGGCGCTGAAAGCTCGGGTGCCAGGATCATGCCGCTCTCGTCGACCAAGAATGCGCTGCCTCCGCTTTGCCACACTGCGAACGGCTCGCGCTCGCGCACGCGCACTTCCACCAGGTCCGGCAGCAGCACCTCCACGTGCGCCGCCGCGACGGCTGGCAGTGCCTCGAGCCGTTTCGCTACCTCCCCAGGTTTCAGCCAGAACACGTTCTTCCCGCCAACCGCCGCGGCCGCCTCCACCTGGGTGGCAGAGGCGAGCTGATTGCCGACGATCCGGACGCGAGCAACGCGGAAATCGGGTGAGGTCCCGCCATCATACAACAGCCAGGAAGCGCCCATCAAGATGCCCAGGGCCACCAGGCGCCCGAAGATCCAGCCCACCAGGCGCCAACTGAGGCGCACGCGCGGGCGGCCCTCGAGCGAGCCCGGCCCGCCATGCCGCCGCGGCCGCCCCCACCCCCGCACCGGCACCGCCCCGCGGGGGGATTTTGGATTTTGGATTTTGGATTTTGGATTGCTCGCCTGAGCTTGAAACATGGCTGCCTACGTCTCAACCCCTGCCATCAGGAATTCAAACTTGCCGCACGATGGCACGCTCGTGAATCTCCCCCCGAGCCCCTCGGCCCAATCCAAAATCTAAAATCCAAAATCTAAAATCCCCGCGGGCCAGCGGCCTGTCAGCTCGATCTCGGGACGGAGGCGGATGTGGTAGCTTGCCCAGACCGTCTGCTGGGCCAGGCGCATCAGCTCGACCACGTCGTGCGCTGTTGCCCCACCGAGGTTGACGATGAAGTTGGCGTGCTGGGGCGAGATCTGGGCGCCGCCCCGGCGCGTGCCCTTCAACCCGGCCTGCTCGATCAGCCGCCCGGCGTAATCGCCCTCCGGGTTGGCGAACACGCTGCCTGCGCTGAGCTGGCGCGGCTGGCTGCGGGTCCGCAGCTCCTGGTTGTGCGCCACCACCGCGCGCAGCTCGGCCGGGTCCGCGCGCCGCAGCGCGAACTCCACCTGCAGCACGATGGCCGGGCCCAGCTCGTGGTGCTTCAGTCGACTGGAGCGATAGGCATAGGCCAGGTCGGCCACTGAGACGTGGGCCGTCTGCCCGGAGCCGTCGGCCAGCTCGAGCGCGACCAGGTGCTCGGCCGTGGACGATCCGAAGGCGCCCGCGTTGTTGACCGCCGCGCCACCGACCGTGCCCGGGATGTTGACCGCCCACTCCAGCCCGCCCCAGCCCTGCTTGGAGACTCTCCTGGCCAGCCCCGCCAGGCTGCAGCCGGCCTCGGCCACCAGCAGCGCCTGGTTGCCGTCGACCACCAGCTCATGGCGCGCGCCTACGTACTTGATGGCCAGCCCGTCCACGCCCTCGTCTGCGGGCAACAGGTTGGAGCCCCCGCCCAGGACGACCACGGGCAGGCCGGCCGCCACCGCGGCTCGCAGCGCCGCGACGGCCTGCTCGCGCGACTGGACGGCCTGAAAGTAGTCGGCCGGACCGCCGACCTTCAACGACGTGTGCCGGGCGAGCGATTCGCCGCGGATCAGTCCCGCCTCAGCGGGCAGCGAGAGGGTCATGGTCGTCGTTCCTTCAGCGCCGCCAGGACCAGGGGGCCCAGGCGGGTCACGTCGCCAGCGCCCATGGTCAGCAGCAGCGTACCCGAGGGCGCCTCTCGGGCGAGCTGTTCGGCTGCCGCCTCCAGTGACGCGCAGACGGAGGCGGCCGAGGGCACGCGTGCTGCCAGGTCGGCTGCGCTCACCTCCTGGCGGGCGTATTCCCGGCCGGCCGGCTGGTAGATGGGCAGCACCACCACCCGGTCGGCTACACCCAGGGCGGCGGCGAAGTCGTCCAGCAGCGCCGCGGTGCGATGGGTGGTGTGCGGCTGGAAGGCCACCCAGACCGGGCCAGCGTGCCACTCGTGCGCCGCTCGGAGCGTCGCCCGCACCGCGGTGGGGTGGTGCGCGTAGTCGTCCACCACCAGCACGCCGCGCGTCTCGCCCACTCGCTCGAAGCGCCGCCGCGTGCCCCGGAAGCGCGGCAGCGCCTCCTGCAGCGCCTCCCAATCCACGCCCACGGCGCGGGCCGCGGCCAGGGCTGCGCACGCGTTGGCCACGTTGTGGCGTCCGAGCAGGCCAAGCTGGAAGGCATGCATGGAGTCGTCCGGAGCGCGCAGAGTGAAACGCACCGGCTGGCCCGGGAGCGCCCGGTACGCTGCCACGTGGTAGGCTGCGCCGGGCTCGAACCCGTAGCTGAGCCTGGGGCATGGAACGTCGAGCCCGCGCAGCACGGGATCGTCGTGGCAGGTCACGGCCAGCCCGTCCTCGGGCAGCAGGCGGGTGAACGCTCGGAAGGCGTCCGCAATCTCGTCCAGGTCGGCGAAGTAGTCCAGGTGGTCGGGTTCGATGCTGGTCACGATCGCCAGGCGGGGCGAGAGCTCCAGGAAGCGGCGGTCGTACTCGTCGGCCTCGACCACTACGTAGTCGCTCTGGCCGAGCCGGCTGCTGGCCCCGAAGTCGAGGCTCTCGGCCCCGCCAATGAGGGTGGGCTGCAGTCCAGCCCGGTCGAGCAGAAAGGCGGCCAGAGCGGTGGTGGTCGACTTGCCATGCGTGCCGGCCACGGCGATGCCGTACCGACCGCGCATCAGTTCGCCCAACGCCTGGGCGTGCTTGATGACCCGGATCCCGCGCCCGCGAGCCGCCTGCACCTCCGGGTTGTCGGCCTGGACGGCGCTCGAGATCACCACCAGCTCCGCGCCCTCGACGTGCTCCGCCGCGTGCCCGGCCTGGACGCGCGCGCCCCGGGCCTGGAGGTGCGTGGCTGCCTGGCCAGGCGACAGGTCCGACCCGCTGACCTGCTTGCCCAGGTCCAGCAGCAGCCCGGCCAGGCTGCTCATGCCGGAGCCGTTGATGCCCACCAGGTGGAGGCGGGTGGCAGTCCAGACCGTCTGACCCCTATGCATGGCCTGCTCTCCAGGAACCAGCCGGCGCCAGGTCCAAGGCTGGGACGTCGCCCAGGAAGCGCGAGACGTTGAGCAGCACGCCGGCCGCGAGCATCGAGATGACGATCGACGAGCCGCCGTGGCTCACGAAGGGCAGCGGGACGCCGGTATAGGGCACGGTGTTGGTGACCACGGCGATGTTCACCAGCGCCTGCCACACGATGACCGAGGTGAAACCGGTGGCGAGCAGCCGGCCGAAAAGATCCGGTGCCAGGAAGGCAATACGCATGCCTCGCCAGGCGATGAGCGCGAACAGCGCCAGCACTGCCACCGTGCCCAGCAGGCCCAGCTCCTCGCCAATGATAGCGAAGATCGCGTCGGTGTGGGCGTTCGGGACCCAGTACGCTTTCTGGCGGCCCATCCCCAGGCCGAGCCCGGTGAGGCCGCCGGAGCCAAGGGCAATCAAAGTCTGGATGGTGTGCCAGCCGGAGTCCTGGGGATCCTTCCAGGGATCGAGGAACACCCGCAGCCGCTCGCTGCGGTAGCCGGCGCTGTGGATCATCCAGTAGAGGGCTACGCTGCCCGCGCCCAGGCCGAGCAGGAAGTGGAGCAGGTTCGCGCCCGCCACAAAGAAGATCGAGACGGCGGTGATGGCCAGCAGCACGGTCGTCCCCAGGTCCGGCTCCAGCATCACCAGCCCGGCCACGAGCGCCACGATGATGGCGAAGGGGACCAGGCCAAAGGTCAGGTGGCGCACCTGCGCCCCTTTGCGGCTCAGCCAGTCGGCCAGGTAGAGCACCAGCGCGAACTTGGCGAACTCGCTCGGCTGGACGGGCGGCACCGGGCCCAGCTTGAGCCAGCGCTGGGCCCCGTAGGTCGTGATCCCCAGCCCGGGCAGCAGCACCGCTACCAGGGTGGCCAGGCTCACCAGCAGCAGCACGAGCGAGAGCGCTTGCCAGCGGTGGTAGTCGAGTCGCAGGGCCGCCAGCAGGGCCAGCCCGCCCACGCCGGCGAAGAGGAGCTGCCGGACGAGAAAGTAGGTGTCGTCGTCGAACTCGTTGTGGGCGACCACAAAGCTGGCGCTATAGACCATCAGCGCGCCCAGCACCACCAGGGCGACGACGGCACCCAGCAGCAGCCCGTCCGGTGCCCGCGACGGCGCCTGTTTCACTCGACCGCTCCTCTCAGATGGAAGGTCAAGAGGCAAGAGGCACACGGCGGAAGTAAGCTATGCATGGCTTACTTCCGCCGTGTGCCTCTTGCCTCTTGACCCAGTTTGCGTGCCGCCTCGGCGAAGGCCTGGCCGCGGGCCTCGAAGTCGGCGAACATATCGAAGCTGGTCCCACCGGGCGAGAGCAGTACTACGTCGCCGGGGCAGGCCACGCGCTCCGCCTGAGCCACCGCCTCGTCCATGCTCGCGGCGCGGCTCAGCGCACGGTAGGCAGGATCCGCCTCGCGGACAGCCCGCTCCACCAGGTCGCTCATCTCGCCCAGCAGCACCACGTGGCGCACGCGCTCGACGATCAGCCGCGCCCAGTCCTGCATCGGCAGGTGCTTGTCCCGCCCGCCGGCGATGAGGACGATCGGCTCGTCGTAGGCGCGCAGCGCGGCCATGGAGCGCTCGGGGGAGGTGGCGATCGAGTCGTCCACGTAGCACACGCCCGCGTACCTCGCCACCTCCTGGAGCCGGTGGGCCACGCCGGTGAAGCTGGTCGCTACCGCCCGCATGGCCTCCAGCTCCAGGCCGGCGGCCGTGGCTACGGCGCACGCGGTGAGCACGTTGGCCAGGTTGTGCCGCCCGCGCAGACGCACCTCGCCCGCCCGGCACACGCGCTCCTGCCGGTCGCCCACTCGGACCACCAGCTCGTCGCCTTCCAGATACGCGCCCTCGATCCTGCCCACCAGGGCCTCCCCAAGCCCGAAGCGCAGCACCCGTCCGGGTGGGGCGAACGCCGCCGAGCCTGGATCCTCGGCATTCAGCACCGCCCAGTCCCCCGGCCGCTGGAAGCGGAAGATGCGCTCCTTCGCGGCCGCGTACGCCGCCATGGTTTCGTGGCGGTCCAGGTGGTTGGGAGTCAGGTTGGTGATGGCCGCGACGTGCGGGCTGCGCTGCACCGTCTCGAGCTGGAAGCTGCTCAGCTCGAGCACCAGCCACGAGTCCGGCCCCAGCTCGTGCAGCCGGCCCAGCAGCGGCACCCCGATGTTGCCGCCCACCAGCGCGTGCCGGCCGGCCGCCCCGAACATCTCGCCCACCAGGGCGGTGGTCGTGGTCTTGCCGCTGCTGCCGGTGATGCCGACCACCGGGCAGGGCGCCAGGTCCAGGAGCAGCTCGGTGGCGCTGGAAACCCGCACGCCCCGACGCCGCGCCTCCTGAATGGCCGGCAGCTCCTGCGGAATGCCCGGGCTGACGAACAGCACCGCCGCGTCCAGTACCGGCTCGAGCGGATGCCCGCCCAGGTTGTACTCGACCGGGCAGCCGCGCAGCGCCTCCAGGGCGTGGCCCAAGTCGGCCGCGCTCTTGCGGTCGCTCACCCGCACGAGCGCCCCTTGCTGGCAGAGATACTGGGCCAGGTCCACCCCCTCGCGCGCCAGCCCCAGGATGGTCACCTTCGTGCCGCGAAAGTCCATGCGCGTCCTCTCAGACCAGGGCTAGGGCGACCCCCAGCATCGAGGCCAGCATGCTGACCAGCCAGAAGCGCTGGGTCACATGGGTTTCCGACCAGCCCATCAGCTCGAAGTGGTGGTGCAGGGGCGCCATCCGAAACAGGCGCTTGCCGCGGGTCAGCTTGAAGTAGCCCACCTGCAGGATGACCGAGAGCGTCTCGGCGGCGAAGAGGAAGCCGATGATCGGCAGCAGCAGCACCTGCCCCAGCATGAGCGCGACCACGGCCAGGGTGGCGCCGATGGCCAGCGACCCGGTGTCGCCCATGAAGACCTGGGCGGGATGGGCGTTGTACCACAGGAACGCCAGCACCGCCCCGACCATGATGAAGCAGAAGGTCAGCAGGAAGGCGTTACCGTAGAGCAGGGAGATGATGCCGTAGGCGACGAAGGCGATGGCGGCGGTCCAGCCGGCCAGGCTATCCAGGCCGTCGGTGATGTTGACGGCGTTAGCTGTCGAGACGATGGCCAGCACCGCCAGCGGGACGAACCACACGCCCAGGTGGAACTCTCGCTTGATGGTCGGCACGAACACGAAGTCGATGCCCAGGAAGGAGTAGAGCCCCACGGCGGCCACGAGCCCGATGGCAAACAGCCAGGCGAACTTGAACCTGACCGTGATGCCCTCCCCCCGCCGCCCGACCAGCGTGAGCCAGTCGTCGAAGGCGCCCAGGATGCCGCAGGCGATCAGCACGAAGGCCGGCAGCAGAATCGAGCGCCCGGAGGAGGT
>JACQUR010000182.1 GCA_016210245.1 Chloroflexota bacterium | reverse complement strand
GACCTGCGTGTCCGCCCTGGGACTCAGCACTCAGCACTCAGCACTCAGCACTCAGGACTCGTGATGCTGACCGCCCTCCAGTACCTCCTCACCGCTGCCCTGCTGGCCCTATTGCTCGGGCGGTCGAGCCCGCCACCGCCCGTGGACGCGCCGTCGGTGGAGGTCCGCTTCGAGGGGCAGCGGGCGTACGGCCTGGTGAAGCACCTGGCCGAGGGCTTCCCCAATCGAGTCACGGGCACGCCCGAGGACGAGGCGGCGGCGCGCTGGATGGGGGAGCAACTCCAGGCCCTGGGCCTCCAGGTGGTCGAGCAGCGCTTCCAGGTCCTGGGCTCGCTCGACCCGCTTGGAGGGGGTGGCCGCTTCGCGGGGGTCAACGTGCTCGGGGTCAGCCCGGGTGAGCTGGAGCAGGCGATCGTCATCGGGGCGCACCGCGACATCGTGCCCGAGACGACCCAGGGGGCGGTGGACAATGCCTCCGGCAGTGGAACCATGCTCGAACTGGCGCGCGTGCTGGCCGCCGGGCCCCATCGGTACACCTACGTGTTCGCCTCCTGGGGAGCTGAGGAGATCGGCCTGGGCGGCTCGCGCTACTACGTGGGCCACCCGCTGCGCCCGACCGCCCTGGCCCTCTCGGTCGACGTGGCCGGGCTGGTCGAGCGGGGCGAGCTGCTGCTCCTCGACTGGTACTCCCTGCCCCTGGAGCCGGCCCTGCTGGTCGAGCGCCTGGCCCTGGACCAGGGGCTCCTCTCCCATCCGCAGGAGCGAGGGCTGCTGGAACTGGCCGGCCTGCCCCTGCTCCGAGCTGCAGGGACCGACTCCAGCCCCTTCGCCTTGCAGGGCATCCCCGCGCTCGGCATCGGCTGGGAGACGCCCCACGGGCGGATCATCCATACCCAGCGGGACACCATGGAGCAGGTGGACGCGGAGAGCCTGGAGCTGGCGGGCCGGCTGGGAGAGCGCCTGGTGCGCGCGGCCGAGGCGCGCGGGCCGTCGTTCCTGGCCGGCTCTCCGCTCTACCTGCGGCGCGGGGACGGGACCATCGTGCCGGAGTGGCAGGTGCGCCTGGCCGGGCTGGTGCTGGCGCTGTTCGCTCTGGCCAGCCCGGCCCTGGCGCTGGCCCAGGCCCGCAAGCAAGGGCTCGCGCTGCGGCCGGGGCTGCGCGCCCAGGCGCCCCTGCTGGGCCTGTGCCTCCTGCTCGCCGTGGCCATGGTCGCGCTGTCCTGGCTGCTGGGGTTGTGGCGCGAGCCGGATGGGCCGCGCTTCCTGCTCTGGGTTGGCGCGATCGTCCTGGCCCTGGTGCCCCTCGGCGTAGCGGCCCGCCGCGCCCCGCCCCAGCCACCCGCGCTGCGCCGCCTGGTGCTGAGCGGGCTCGTCGCCCTGGCTTTCCTGGCCACCGCCGCGCTGGCCAACCTCTTCATGGCCGCGCTCCTGCTGGCCTACCCGCTGGCCGCGCTGCCGCGCCTCACCCTCCGCCCACGCTGGTGGTGGCGGGCCGTTGACACGCTGCTGACCCTGCCCTGGCTTCCCGTCGCCCTGGCGCTGCTCCTCCTCGCCCAGGCCTACGGCAGCGTCGCCCCCGAGTACGCCCCGGCCGCGCGGGTGAGCCTGTTCGAGGCGCTGGTGGCCTTGCTCCTCTACGCGGCAGTTGGTTGCGCGCTGGCGCCGGAGCGCGATGCGTGATACCTCACTCACCTCTGGTGGACCTGCAAGTTCGTCTTGCCGCCCTCCTGGCTTGTGCCCACTGACCTCTGGCCCCTGGTACAATGGCCCAAACTCGTCCGGGCTGGAGTCGCCAGTCGTATGTTGCCCTCCGTACTGGTCCATCTGCTGGTAGCCGTCGGGGTGCTGCTCGCAGCCTGCGCCCCGGCGCCGCGTGCCCCCTCCGCGGCGGCGCCGACGCTCCAGCCGCCCTCTGCCCGGCCGATCTTCCCCACCCCCGAGCTGGCTCCCACCCTGGCCAGCGCTGTTGGCGAGTCAGAGTGGCCTGGTCCGGCGGTGCTCGTCCAGGCGCGCGCTGGCCTGGCCTTCGTGCCGCTCTACGTCGCCCAGCGCAAGGGGTTCTTCGACGCCGAGGGCGTGAAGGTCGCGGTCTACGAGGAGAACGACGAAGCCGCGCTTGCCCAGAAGCTGCTCCTGGAGCAAGCTCAGCTCGTCGTGGCTCTCGGCGGCTTCGAGGTCGCGGCGCAACGCCGGGGCGCGGCGGTGCTGAACGTCTACAACTACCTGCACCGGAACCTCCGCAGCGTGGCCGTGCGCGCGGACCTGGCGAGGGAGCTGGGCCTCACCCCCAGCACACCGCTGGCCCGCAAGCTCGCGGCGCTCAAGGGGCTGGTGGTCGGCGTTCCGTCCGTCGAGGGAGCTGGCGGGCAGGAGGCCAGCTACTACGCCCGTGCGGCAGGGCTGCGGCCCGGGGATGACCTGCGCATCGTCGCCGCCGGGGCCGGCCTGTCCCTGATCTCGAACCTGGAGGTCGGCCTGGTGGATGCGATCGTGGCGACCACGCCGACGCTCGAACATGCGCTGGCGCGGGGCAGGGCCGTGGCCCTGGTCGACAACCCGCGCGGTGAGGACCCCGAACTGGCGCCGTACAACATGGCGAGCCTCTACACCACCGCGTCCCTCGCCGAGCGCTATCCGAACACCACCGCCCGCCTGGTGCGCGCCGTCGACCGGGCTACGCAGTGGGTTGCTACCTCGGCGCCAGAGCGCGTCGTGGAGACCATTCGCCCATTCTTCCAGGACGAGGACTTCGTGGTCCTCGTGGCCGGCGTCAGCAGCCTGCAGCAGGCGATCAACCCGAGCGGTGCGCTCTCGCTCCAGGCGGCGGAGAACCAGCTCAAAGTCCAGCGTACCCCGGGCCTGAGCGCCCAGCAGCTCGCCGCCACGTTCACCGACACCTACCTGCGCCTGGCCCGCACGGAGGCGCGCTGAGGGGGAGCTGCGGCCAGCTTTGGTCTGGCAGGTCGTGGACTTCGCCCCGCTTCATTGCTCGGCCTTGGCGAGTTGGAAGGCTTCCCAGTCGGCCTGGGAGAACTCCTCGGCAATCGCGAGGGCCTCGCCGCGGGCCTCCTCGTCGTCCGCCATCGCGGCAAAGGCAGGGTCGATGGCGGCGCGCTCCTACGCAGGCACCTTCGCCTGGATCAGCTTCACGATGTCCAGCCACAGGTCTTCCACGCTCAGGTCTACGAACCCGGCGCGGCGGACATTGTCCACCGTCTCGCGGTTGATGTTGGCACCCGAGATGCGGACGACGAGCGGGTTAGCTAGATGCATGAGCCGGCGCAGCAGCAGGCGGCGGGAGAGCACGTGCTCGAGCAGCAGGAGTTGCCCCCCCGGCACCAGCACGCGCCGGAGCTCCCGCAAGCCCAGCACCGGGTCGGGCACCGAGCAGAACACGAACGTGGCCACGACGGTGTCGAAGCTGGCGTCCGGGAACGGGAGCGCCTGGACATCCGCCTCGCGCAGGTCCACTGCGACGCCCTCGCGCGCAGCCCGCGTCCTGGCCCGCTCGAGCATGCGCGGTGAGAGGTCGACGGCGACGATGGCCATGCCACGGAGGTAGTAGGCCATATTCTTGCCCGTGCCGACCCCTACCTCCAGGACGCGGGGACCGCGGACGCGGCGCCACAGCGCCGCCCGCCACGGGCCGAACCGCCGCTCGGCGCCGCGCTCCATGAGATCGTAGAACCGGGCCAGGCGGTCGTACCGAGCGCGCGTCGCCGCCGTGGCCCGCTGGTCGATGGTAGCCATGGTCGGGCTACCGCTCCAGGACCTGGCGCATCCGCTCGTACTCCTCCGCCGAGAGCTCGCCGGCCGCGTAGCGGCGCCGCAGGATGTCCAGGGCCGACTCCGTGCCCGCGCCCTCGGCGCGTCCGGCCGTGCCGCCCAGCCAGCGCACCAGCAGCACCACGCCCACGATGAGCGCGCCCCAGAACGCGAGCATGGACAGCACCCCGAGCCACATGGCAAGCGCCCAGCCCCAGCCTCCAGCCTGAGCACCGCCGCTCCAGTAGCCTCCCAGCATGCCGGGGCCCATCATGCCCCAGCCGCCCAGCCCCCAGCCCACCACCGGGCCGACCAGGACGATCAGCACCAGGATGCCCAGCACGACGAGCAGTTTGCGATTCGCCGTCGCCATCATCCAAACCTCGACCTCTCCACCTCTCTCTAACATTGTAGAACATTGTAGCGCGCAACCCTGAGCTGGAGCTGGGTCTGCCCAGTTCCTGTGCGTGGAGGTCGTAGGGGCAGACGGCCCTGTCTGCCCGCCGCCCCGAGGGCGGCAAGGCGTGGTGGCCAGGGGGCCGGCCAGCAGCTCTCCTCCAGCCCCCCTGGGCACCACGCTCTGCCGCCCTCGGGGCGGCGGGGCGACAGAGCCGTCGCCCCCTACGGCTCAGCGACCGCCTGCACTGAAACTGGTCACACCCCCAGCTCCGGGTGCTGCAGCCCGAAACCGGCCCAGCCGGTATAATGCGCGCGCGGCTGTCTGCCAGCCTGGTGGCCGGGAGGAGCGACATGGATTTCGAGCTGCCACGCGAGATCAAGATGCTCCAGGGATTGGTGCGCCGCTTCGTGGAGCAGGAGTTGCTCCCGCTCGAGCGGCAGGTCGGCGAGAGCGAAGAGCTCGCCGAGGAACTGCTCGGGCCGCTGCAGGAGCGGGCGAAGGCGCTGGGCCTGTGGCTCATGGACGTGCCCAGGGAATTCGGTGGCCTGGGGCTGAGCCTGCTGGCGCGCTGCGTGGTGTACGAGCAAGTCGCCAGGGCGAGGGTCATCCCGTTCCGCAACAACGAACTGTTTGGACCGCACGTCGACCCGATCCTCTATCACTGCACCGAGGCGCAGCGGCAGCGCTTCCTCTACCCGGTCATCCACGGCCAGCTACGGATGTGCTTCGCGCAGACCGAGCCCGATGCCGGCACCGATCCGGCGGGCATGCGCACGCGAGCCGTGCGTGAGGGCGACCACTACGTGCTCAGCGGCGCCAAGCGCTTCATCAGCGCCGCAGGGCGGGCCGACTTCGCCGAAGTCATCTGCGTGACCGACCCCGAGCGGCCCGGCCGGGGCATCAGTTGCCTGCTGGTGGACATGAAGGCCCCGGGCGTGAAGCTGGTGCGGCAGTGGCCAACCATGATGGGCGACGCCCCGTGGGAGATCAGCTTCGACCAGGTGCAGGTACCGGTGGAGAACCGGATCGGCGAGGAGGGCCAGGGCTTCGAGCTGGGCCAGCAGTGGATCACCGTCGGGCGCGTCAAGAGCCAGTCGGTGTGGTCGATTGGCGTCGCTCAGCGCGCGCTGGAGATGGCCATGGACTATGCCCGCCAGCGGGTGACCTTCGGCCAACCGCTGGCCGAGCGGCAGGCGGTGCAGTTCATGATCGCTGACTCGGCCATCGAGCTGCGCGCGGCGCGGCTGATGATCTACGACACCGCCTGGCGATTCGACCAGGGGCAGGACGTACGCGACGCGAGCTACATGGCCAAGATCTACTGCACGGAAACGGCGGGGCGAGTGGTGGACCGGGCGATCCAGATCCATGGCGGGGTGGGGCTGACGAAGGACCTGCCGCTGGAGTACTGGTATCGCCAGCTCCGCAGCCTCAGGATCACCGAGGGCGCCACTGAAGTCCTGCGCTGGCGGCTGGCGCGCAACCTGATGCGCGAGCGCCGGTGAGGGTTGAGATTGCAGATTTGAGATTGCAGAGTGCAGATTGCAGTCTCAAATCTGCACTCTCAAATCCCAAATCCCCGTAGGTTCTGAAGGGCCATGACGCCAACGCGCGAGATCCTCTGGAATATCGAGGCCGGCTGGCTCGTCTACCCGCTGACGCTGGCTATGCTGGCCGGGCTGGGCTACGGGCTCTGGCGGCGGGCGCGGGTGTGGCGGCGGGGCGCGGGCACCGGTGGCCGGACCGACTGGCAGGTGCGCGTCCGCACCCTCCTGGCCTACGCGCTCGGGCAGCGGCGCGTGGTGCAGAGCCCGTTTGCCGGGACGATGCACCTGCTGCTCTACGCCGGGTTCGTCGGCCTGTTCCTGGGCACGCTCATGGTGGCGGCGCAGGAAGACCTGCGGGTACCCTTCCTGGCGGGCGGCTTCTACCTGTTCTACTCGCTGGTGCTGGACCTGTTCGGCGGGCTGGCGATCGTTGGCTTGCTGGGGCTGGCGGCGCGGCGCTCCCTCCAGCGGCCCCCGAACCTGGAGCCGCCTTCGGAGGGTTTGAGCCCGCCCCGCTCACCCTTCGACAGGCTCAGGCCCTTCGACAGGCTCAGGCCCTTCGACAGGCTCAGGATGAGCGGGGCGGGCTCAAACCCATCTGGCGGGCGCACGCCCGGCGACGCGCTCGGTCTGGCTCTGCTCGGGCTGGTGCTGCTGAGCGGCTACGTGGTCGAGGGGCTCAGAATCGGCGCCACCGAGCTGGCCCAGCACCCGGAGTGGGCGGTGTGGTCGCCACTCGGGCTGCTGGTGGCGCGGGCCCTGGCCGGCCTGGGGCTGGGTGCAGAGACGTTCCAGGCCTGGCACCGGCCGCTGTGGTGGCTGCACGCGCTGCTGGCTACCGCGCTCCTGGGTTCCTTCGGCTGGTCCAGGCTGGTCCACGTGTTCCTGGCTCCAGCCAACGCCTTCCTGCGCTCGAGCGGGCCCCGCGGCGTGCCCCGGCCGATCGCCGACTTCAAGAACCCGCGCGCCCTGGGCGCGGGCGCGTTCGCCGACCTGACCCTCCAGCAGCGGGTAGGCGCCGACACCTGTGTCCAGGCCGGGCGCTGCCAGGTCCACTGCCCGGCCGCCTTCAGCGGCAAGCCGCTCGATCCCCGCCAGTTGATGGCCAACCTGCAGCACCTTTCGGCCCAGGCCCGCGCCAACCCCGACGCGGAGCAGGCGAGCCTGGTGGAGCGCGCGCTGAGCGAGGCGGGCATCTGGGCCTGCACCACCTGCGCCGCCTGCATCACCCACTGCCCGGTGCTGGTCGAGCCGATGGAGGTGATCCTGGACCTGCGGCGGCGCCTGGTGATGGGCCAGGGCAAGCTGCCGGACTCGGCCCAGGTGGCCATGCTGAACCTCCAGAAGCGCGGCCATCCGTGGGTAGGCACCCGCTTCTCGCGCACCGCCTGGATGAAGGGGCTGCCGGTGCGCCAGTTGAGCGACCTGGCGGAGGGCGAGTCGGTGGACGTGCTGCTGTGGGTCGGCTGCACAGGCGCGCTGGTGGAGCGCAACCTCAAGACCACCCGGGCGCTGGCCCAACTCCTGGCCGAGGCCGGGGTGCGGTTCGCGGTGCTGGGCGACGAGGAGACGTGCTGCGGCGACCCCGCGCGGCGGATGGGGAACGAGTTCCTGTTCCAGCAGCTCGCAAAGAAGAACGTGAAGACCCTGTCCGAGTACGGCATCAAGCGGATTGCGACCGCCTGTCCCCACTGCTTCAACGTGTTGAAGAACGAGTACCCACCGTTCGGCGGGAGCTACCAGGTGCTGCACCACACTGAGTTGCTGGCGGCGCTGGTGCGGGAGGGGCGCCTGCGCCCCGCCCGGGAGGTGCAGCAGCGCGTGACCTACCACGACTCGTGCTACCTCGGGCGCTACAACGACGTCTACCAGGCGCCGCGGGAAGTGCTGGCGGCGCTGCCAGGCAGCCGCCAGGTCGAGATGCCGCGCTCGCGCGAGCAGAGCTTCTGCTGCGGGGCCGGGGGCGGACACGCGTTCATGGAGGAGAAGAGCGGGCGGCGGATCAACCACCTTCGCGCCGAGGAGGCGCTGGGGACGGGAGCGGAGATCGTGGCTGCCGCGTGCCCCTTCTGCCTGCAGATGTTCGACGAAGGGCTGAAGGCCCAGGGCGGCGACGGCCAGGTGCAAGCCCTGGACGTGGCGGAGCTCCTGGCCGCTGGCCTGGGATTGAAGGGGTAGGAGACGGGGACGAGGTTCACCACGGAGACACGGAGACGTCGGAGTTTTTTCATTAAGAGCTCTCCGTGTCTCCGTGTCTCCGTGGTGAATGTCTCATCGTAGCGAGGGAGAGCATGGACATCATCGTGTGTGTGAAGCGGGTGCCGGATCCGGAGGCGCCCGCGAGTCTGTTCCGGGTGGACGCGGCAGGGCAGAAGCTGGTGCCGGCGCGCTCGGTGCCCAGGCTCACCAGTACCTACGACGAGAGCGCGCTCGAGGCGGCGCTGCAGCTCCGCGACCAGCACGGCGGGACGATCACGCTGCTGAGCCTGGCCGGCGAGGACGTGAGCGAGTGGCTCCAGGAGGCGCTGGCCACCGGCGCCGACGAGGCGATCCTGGTCCGGGACGCCGACCTGGCCGGCGGCGACAGCTTCGCCACGGCGGAGGCGCTGGCCAGCGCGATCCGAAGGATCGGCGCTTGTGACCTGGTGTTGTGCGGGCGCCAGGCCTCCGACACCGATGCCGGCATCGTCGGCCCGGCCCTGGCCGAGCACCTGGGGCTGCCCAGCGCCTCCGTGGTGCGCAAGGTCGAGCTGCAGAACGGCACCCTGCGGCTGGAGCGGGCGATCGAGGACGGCTACGAGGTGCTGGAGATCCAGCCCCCGGCGGTGCTCACCATCACCAGCGAGCTGTACCAGCTTCGCTACGCCACCATGGCCAATATCATGGCTGCGAGCATGAAAGAGGTGGTCGTGTGGACGAAGGCCGACCCCGGGTTGCAGGAGGTGAGCAGCCGGATCCGCCAGCGGCGGCTCTACCAGCCGCAGGAGCGATCCGAGTGCGAGCTGGTCAAGGCGGATACGCCGCACGAGGCGGCAGTGGCGCTGGCCCAGATGTTACGCGCACGCGGAGTTATCTAACCGAGGAGTGCAGATTTGAGATTTGAGAGTGCAGATTTTAGATCGCAAATCTGCACTCTCAAATCTCAAATCTGCACTCCCCTCGGAGGGAATGATGGCAGATCCACGAGGCATCCTGGTGCTGGCGGAGCAGGTGGAGGGCAAGCTCGCCGGCGTCTCGCTCGAGTTGCTGGGGCTGGGGCGCAGGCTGGCCGAGGTGGCGGGGGAACCGCTGCTGGCAGCGCTGAGCGGCTCGGAGGACCAGGCGCAGGAGCTGGTGGCGGCGGGGGCCGAGCGCGTGTACCTGCTGGACCACCCCGGCCTGGAGCAGTACCTGCTGGAAACAGCCCTGCCGGCGCTGGAACAGCTCGCGCGCGAGGTGCAGCCCCGCGCGCTGCTGCTGGGCCACACCTCGACCGGCCGGGACCTGGCGCCGCGGCTGGCGGTGCGGCTCGGCGTGGGCCTGGCGACGGACGTCGCTTCGGTCACGTTCGATCCGGACGGCGGCGCCCTGGTGGCCAGCAAGCCGGTCTTCGGCGGCCTGGCTATCTCCGAGCAGAGCGGGGTGGGGTTCCCGCAGCTCGCCACGATCCGCCCCAAGAGCCAGGAGCCGGCCGAGGCTCGGCCGGACCGGACGGGCGAGGTGGTGCGCTTCAGGCCAGACCTGGGCCAGGCGCCGCCTCGGAGCCGGGTCGTGGAGCGGGTGCGCGAGCGCGCCAGGGCCAGGCGACTGGAGGACGCGGAGATCGTCGTCTCGGGCGGACGCGGCATCGGCGGGCCCGAGGGCTTCCGAGTCCTGGAGGCACTGGCCGAGGCCCTGGGCGGGGTGGTGGGGGCCAGCCGGGTAGCGGTGGACGCCGGCTGGGTGTCGAGCGAGCTGCAGGTCGGGCTGACGGGCAAGATCACCAGCCCGAAGCTCTACCTGGCGGTGGGCATCTCCGGGGCAATGCAGCACATGGCGGGGTGCTCCAACGCGCGGACGATCGTGGCCATCAACACCGATCCTGAGGCGCCGATCTTCGAGAAGGCCCACCTGGGCATTGTGGGCGACTACAGGAAGGTGGTCCCAGCCCTGGTCCAGGCGTGCCGCGAGCTGCGGCAGGGTTGAGCGGGGCGATGGCGCAACGCCTGCTGCTGGCGGCGCTGGGGCTGGCGATCGCCGTCTTCGCCCTCTGGGGGAGCTGGGAGGCGGCCCGCCAGATCCCAACCGCTCCCCAGGCGCTGCTGGCGGCCGTCGGCCTGGCCCTCTTCGGCCTGCTGGCCCTAGCCGCCACCGCCCTGGGAGCGGCGGGGGAGACGTTCACCACGGAGACACGGAGACACGGAGATTCTTCTTAAGAATCTCCATGTCTCCGTGTCTCCGTGGTGTACCCTCGTCCTCGTGGTGAGGGCGGGAAGGCGCGCTTAGTACAATGGACTACCTGTCAGGTGGCGGTAGACCGGCGGGCGCTGGCTGGAAAGGGACGAGCGATGGCAGTGAAGGAACCGGCAACCAGGGTGTGGGAGGACGTGTGGATCCCCACCGTGTGCGACATGTGCTACAACGGCTGCACCATCAGGGTGCGGCGCGTCAACGGCGTGGCGGTCAAGATCGAGGGCATTCCGGACGCCCCGCCCAACTACGGAAAGGTCTGCGCCAAGGGTAATGCGGGGCTGATGAACCTCTACAACCCCGGGCGCATCCTGCACCCGCTGGTGCGCACCAACCCCGAGAAAGGCATCGGGGTGGACCCGAAGTGGAAGCAGGTGACGTGGGACGAGGCGCTGAACCTGTTCGTGTCCAGGCTGCAGGCTGCGCGCGCCAAGGACCCCAGGAGTGTGATCGGGGCCAGCTTCGACAGCTACTCACACTTCATGCTGCGTTCCTTCCTGACCGCCTTCGGCAGCCCCAACCTGACCACTGCCTCGGCCGGCTTCTTCTGCGGCAACGGCATGCACCCGGTGGCCTACACCTTCACCGGCTCGAACGACGTCCACCCGGACCTGGAGCACTGCAACTACCTGCTCATGTTCGGCACCTCCTACGGGTTCGTGGCCCAGGCCAACGCTATGGGCCTGACCCAGGAGATGGCCAGAGCGCGCATGCGGGGCATGAAGCTGGCGGTGGTGGACCCGGTGTGTACGTACGCCGCCTCCAAGGCCGACGAGTGGATCCCCATCCGCCCGGGCACCGACGCCGCCTTCGCCCTGTCGCTCATGAACGTACTGGCGAACGAGCTGCACCGTGTCGACGAGGGCTTCCTGCGGCAGTACACCAATTCGGCCTACCTGATCGGCCCGGACGGGCACTACGTGCGCGACCGCGAGAGCGGCAAGCCCATGGTCTGGGACGCTCGGGCGGGCGAGGCCCGCACCTTCGACGCCGTGGCGCCTGAGGACGCAGCCCTGGAGGTAGGGGCGCAAGGCCTTGGGCCCCTCCAGGGCTTGGAGGCCAGGCCCGGCTTCCAGCTCTTCAAGGACCACCTGCGCACCTACTCGCCCGAGCGGGCGGCGGAGATCACCAGCGTGCCGGCCGAAACCATCCGCCGGGTGGCCCGGGACCTGGCGGAGGCGGCCAGCATCGGCTCCACCATTCGCCTGGAGGGCCACGAGCTGCCGCTGCGCCCGGCTGCGGTTATCTGGTACCGGGGCATTTCGGCTCACAAGCACGCCATGCTCAACGGGATGAGCGTGGGCCAGATCAACCTGCTGCTGGGGGCCCTGGACGTGCCGGGCGGGCTGCTCAACGCCACGGCCTCCGGGCCGTTCTGGGGGCCGCGCGAGGATGCCGATGGCCTGCTGATCCCTGGCAACCCCTTCACCTTCCGCCACATGCGCACCCCGCTGCCCCGACGCGCGGTGAAGCAGCCGGAGACGCTGGAGCTGATCGAGCTGTTCCCGCTCTCGGTCTATGCCCGGGCGATGCTCTGGCTGGGGGTGCTGCACGCCGAGCAGTTCGGCCTGCCCTATCGCGCCGAGGTGCTCATCCAGTGCCGGACCAACGTGATGGCCGCGGGCGCCGACCCGGAGGTGACGGCCGAGGCGCTCAAGCGCATCCCGTTCATCGTCTCCCTGGCCGACCACCACGACGAGACCACGGAGTTTGCCGACCTGCTGCTGCCGGACGCGCACAACTACGAGCGCCTGGTGCCCGTGGCCTTCAACCCCTACTATCGCTACAACAACGCCGCCCTGCCGGGCGAGGCCTGGCTGTTCAGCCTCCAGCAGCCGGTCGTTAGCCCGGCGGGCGAGGCGCGCTACTGGATCGAGGTCCTGCTGGAGGTGGCCGACCGCCTGGGCATCCTGCCCGACCTCAACACCACCTTCAATACGATCGCCCAACTGGAGGACCCCTACCGGCTCGACCCCAACCGGAAGTACACGTGGGCGGAGATCTGCGATCAATGGACGAGGTCCTACTTCGGGGCGGAGCACGGCCTGGAGTACTTCCGAGAGCACGGCTACTACAAGGCCGGGCGACGCAACGCCCGGCAGAGCTACCCGCGGGCGTTCCACAGCGCTCGCATCCCGCTCTACCTGGAGCACTTCCTGGGGGCGGGCGAGGAGGTGCGGCAGTTCACCGAGGAGCACGACCTCCCCTGGGACACCTCCGACTACGTCGCGCTGACCGAGTGGAAGGCCTGCCCGGCCCATAGCGAGAGCCCGCCCGAGTACGATCTGTGGGTAGTCAACCAGAAGCTGCCCTTCCTGACCTACACCTTCACCGGCGAGAACCCCTGGCTCATGGACCTGGCCGAGCGTAACACCAGGGTCTTCCCGGTGGGCATCAATGCCGAGACAGCCCGCCGCAAGGGGATCAACGAGGAGGACGAGATCACCCTGGAGACGCCGAGCGGGCGCCAGGTGCGGGGCCTCGCCCATCTCAGCCAGGGCGTCCATCCCGAGTGCCTGGCCGTGCCCGGCATCCTGGGCCGCTGGGTCACCTCGCTCGACAAGTACCGGGGGAAGGGCATCCACTTCAACCAGTTGGTCGAGTACTCGATGGATCGCCTGGATACGCTCGCGGCGGCGGTGGATGCGTGCGTGAAAGTGAAGGTGAGCAAGGCGCCCAAGCGCTGATGGGAGGGAGGTGGGGGCTGTTCCCCGTAATCTTTTTGTGATCCTTTCGCGGTGCCACGATACGTCGTTGTGACGCCTGCTCCCCGAGAATGTGTTCGGAGTTGACTGTCAACGCTCAGGGAGCGGCGATGGATGGCACCATGCTGCTGCTGATGCTGCTGCTCCTCGCCGTGGCGGCGACCATGATTGGAGGGCAGGGCAATGATCTGGGGGGGTAAGCCCTCGGCGTACGAGGAGCGGCGGATTCGCACGTTTGTGGAGCACCAGTACGGGTTGAGCGAAACGGCCATCTCGCTCTCTCCAAAGGTGGGGGTCAAGCCGCGCCACTGTCGGCAGGTGCTCGATTCCCTGGTCCGCGAGGGCCTGGTCCGCCGACGTGAGTTTGGCGACACCGAGCCCATCTACTACCGCTACCCTGGCCGGTAGGCAAAGAAGACAACAGTAAAGGGGAGAGATGCTGGCCACGGAGTTGAAGCCGCAGCAGGTGGCGCGCCGGCGTGTGCTGGTGGTCGAGGACAGCGAGGTGATCGGCCGGGTGCTTCGCCTGATCCTGGAGGGCGAAGGCTACGAGGTCGTGGCGGCCAGGGCGGGCGCCGAGGCGCTCGCGCTCGCCCGCCAGCGCCAGCCCCACGCGGTCACCCTGGACCTGTCCTTGCCCGACCTGGACGGACGGGAGGTGTTGCGCCGGCTCAAGGCGGACGCGGACACGCACCGGATCCCAGTGATCGTGCTCTCCACCTTCGCCGACGGGCTGGTCGGGCCGGATCGCGCTCGCGCGGACGAGGTGATGGCCAAGCCGTTCGACGTGGACGAACTGCTCGACTGCCTCAAGCGCCTCACCGCCCAGTAGGGAGGTCAGTGGTCAGTGGGCAGTGGTCAGTGGGCAGTGAGGGACGGAGGCACGCTGACCACTGACCACTGCCCACTGACCACTGACCTCAGGAGGCTCGGCGTTGGGCGCTGGCACCTCGCCAGAAGCGTTCGTCCGGGGTGAAGGAATCCCCGTTGCGCCAGCCCCTGACTGGCCCACGGAGCAGGCCCAGGGGCTTGCCCAGCCGAGTGTCGTCCCCGGCCACGGCAAAGTAGTCCCACCGGAAGATCGCTCCGCACAGGCGACAGCCAATGTCCAGGATCCGGCCGGGCTTGTCAGGCGCCCAGGGGCTGGCCGCTCCCCCATCCTGCGAGGCGAGCGTCAGATGCGGGAAGTTGATGTGTCCGGCCCAGGTGGTGTAAGGAGAACCACAACCTTCGCACCGTCGTGGGTAGGCCATACCGCTTTCGTCCTCCTCCGCTGTGGCCGCAGCGGTCGTTCCGCTGCGTAGGCGGGGCGCGTATTGCAAGAATCGTGCCAGCGCTTGGCCGAGCGGAGTGGGCCACGCGGGGCAGAGACGGCAAGGAGGAAGGTTGCCAGGGCAAGTACGTCTGGGGCTGTTGATTGGCGCCGCCATCGTTATCGTCGACTGGATCGCGGGCAGCATCGTGCGCGACCTGCCCAGCGGCGACCCACTCCAGGAGGTGCTGACGGTAGTGGATCTGTTCGCCAACATCGTGCTGTTCGGCTCTGGCGGCTACCTGGGCTTCCGAGCAACCGGGGTCGCGCGCGGGGGCGCCGAGGTAGGGGTCATCGCCGGGGTGCTGGCCGGAGGCGTAGCCGGGCTGCGCCTGCTGCTGGCGCCGCTCCCCGCCGAGCCCGCGCCAGGCACTGCTGACCTCATCGGCCTGCTGGCCATCAACGTGGCTCTCGGCGGCCTGGTCGGCCTGGCCGGCGCCTGGCTGGCCCGGGTGCGACCTTCCTGAGGGGCGCCGGCGCCTCTGCACTCGCCCGGGCTAGCGGTGCGGCATACCGCTCCGTGTCTCCGCGGCGAAAAGGCCCCTACTCCGCGTACTCGATACCGATGAGGCGGCCGATCCGCCGCACCAGCTCGTTGAAGCGCGGCTCCAGGCGCAGCGCCGCGGTGCGCGGCCTGGGCAGGTCCACCTCGACCACGTCTGCCACCCGGCCCGGGCGCGGGGTCAGCACGATGACCCGGTCGGCCAGGAACACCGCCTCCGGGATGCTGTGGGTGATGAGCACGCTGGTCTTGCGCCGCTCGCTCCAGATGCGCAGCAGCTCCAGGTTCATCTGGTCGCGCGTCAGCGCGTCCAGCGCGCCGAAGGGCTCGTCCAGCAGCAG
>JACQUR010000185.1 GCA_016210245.1 Chloroflexota bacterium | reverse complement strand
CGGCTACACCCCGGGCCACGCGTCTGTTCGTAGTGAGCCTGGCCAGGGATCCGTTCGTGGTGAGCCCGTCGAACCACCGCCCGCAGTCCCTTCGGCAAGCTCAGGGGGGGCCCTTCGACAGGCTCAGGACGAGCGGGGGAGGCGTTGCCTTCTGTCTTCTGCCGACTGCCTTCTGCCGACTGCCTTCTGCCTTCCGCCCCCAGCCCCTGGAGGGAACGATGATCGCGGGCCTGCGGGGCACGGTTGAGGGACGCACCGCCGACGCGCTCCTGCTGTCGGTAGGAGGGGTGGTCTTCCACGTCTCCGTGCCTGCCTCGGTCCTGGCCGCGGCCCCGTCGGATGGCCAGGGCATTTACTTGCATACCCACCTCCACCTGCGCGAGGATAATGTTGCACTCTATGGCTTCGGCAGCCAGCAGGAGCTCGAGGTGTTCCGAATCCTGCTCGGGGTCACCGGCGTTGGCCCGCGGCTCGCCCTGGCGCTCCTATCGAGCCTGGGGGTGGGCCGCCTGGCGGGCGCGATCGCCCAGGAGCAGCCGGAGGTCTTGAGCGGTGTGCCGGGCGTGGGCAAGCGGACCGCCGCGCGCCTGTTGCTGGAGCTGAAGGGCAAGCTGGCCGGGGTAGGCGATGGGCTCGAGACGCCCGGGCCCGCGGGCGTGGCCGGCCAGACCATCGCCGCGCTGACCAGCCTGGGCTACAGCGCGCCCGAGGCGCAGGATGCCTGGCGCACCCTCGGGCCGGACCAGCGGGGGGATGTCGAGCAGGCGTTGCGAGCGTGCCTGGGCTACCTGGGAAGCAGGAAGTAGAGTTGACAGTTGACAGTTGACAGTCAACAGCGAGGTGCCGGCCGGCGCCCGTCGATTGTCAATCACCAACTGCCGACTGTGAACTGTTAACTGTTAACTGTGAACTGTGAACTGCGAACTGCGAGGAGATGGGCATGATAAGCCGCAATGACGCGCTGCCAGCCGAGCAATCGGCACGCTACTACATCGACGCCAGTTGGTTCGAGGAGAACGGGCTGTCCTTCCCGGACATCCTGCGCGTGCGCATGTGCGAGTCGTGCCAGACCAAGCCGATGGGCGAGATCGAGGAGGCCCCGCCACCCGCGGAGCTGCCAGCCCGGAGCAGGCGCCAGGCCCAGCTCTACAGCGGGCGCCTGGCCGCCTTCCAGGCCAGCAAGGCCAACCGGGGCGACCCGGTGAAGACCATCCGCGATTGCTGCTCCAAGCGCAAGAACTTCATTCAGCCCGAGATGCCGACCATGGAGGCGATCTTCCGCGTGTGCCTGGCCAACGGCAATCAGCCGATCACCCTGGAGCACGTGCGCGAGCAACTCGCCGAGTGGTGCCCGGGCGGCGGCTGCCAGTGGCTGACGCTCCCCATCGAGACGCTGGCCCGCCTGGTGCAGAACGACCGCTACTACGGCATCCGCCCGCTCGGGGGAGTGCTGGCCGGGGCGCGCTGAGCGGAGGGGGATGGAGAGATGGAGAGAGGGAGAGAGGGAGAGAGGGAGAGACAGGCTTCTGTCTCTCCCTCTCTCCCTCTCTCCATCGACGACGTGCGCGCTGCCGCCGAGCGGCTGCGAGGCAAGATCCATCGCACGCCGACCCAGCACTCGCGCACGTTCTCGGCCCTGTGCGGGTGCGAGGTCTACCTCAAGCTCGAGAACCTGCAGCGGACGGGCGCCTACAAGATCCGGGGAGCGCTCAACCGCATCCTGACCCTGGAGCCAGACCAGCAGCGGCGCGGCGTCGTGGCGGCCTCGTCGGGCAACCACGCCCAGGGCGTCGCCCTCGCCGCCGCGACCGTGGGCGTACCCGCCACCATCGTGATGCCCACCAGCGCGCCCATGGCCAAGGTGGCCGCCACCCAGGGCTACGGCGCGCAGGTGATCCTCCACGGGCAGTACTTCGACGAAGCCCACGCCTACGCCCTGGAACTGGCTCGCGGTCGCGGGCTCACCTACGTCCATCCGTTTGAGGACTGGATGGTCATGGCCGGCCAGGGGACGATCGCGCTGGAGGTGCTGGAGGACGTGCCGGACCTCGACGTGCTGCTCGTCCCCATTGGCGGCGGCGGCCTGATCGCCGGCATGTCCACGGCGGCGCGCGCGCTCCGCCCTACGCTGCGCATCGTCGGCGTCCAGGCGGAGGGCTCCGACGCGTGCTATCGCGCCTTCCACGGGACCTTCGAGGGCCCCCTGGTCGGAGTCACCAGCATTGCCGATGGCGTGGTCGTCAAGCAGTCAGGGCAATGGACCATGGAGGTCATCCGCCGCTGCGTCGACGAGATCGTGGTCGTGGCCGAGGACAGCATCTGCGAGGCCATGGTGCTGCTGATGGAGCGCGAGAAGACGGTGGCCGAGGGGGCTGGCGCGCTCGCGCTCGCCGCGCTGCTGTCGCGCCGCGTCACCGCCCGGGGGGCCAGGGTGGGCGTGCTGGTGAGCGGCGGCAACATCGATCTGACGGTGATGGACCGGGTCATCCAGTATGGCCTCACCAGCGCTGGCCGCTACCTCGTCCTGACCACAGCTCTGGAGGACCGCCCCGGGCAGTTGTTGCGCCTGACCCAACTCCTGGCCGAGCAGAACGTCAACATCGTCGAGGTAGTCCACCGGCGTCGCGGCGTGCGACTGCCGATCAGCCAGGTCGAGCTGGAGTTGACCCTCGAGGCCCGCGACCAGGCCCACGGGCGGCAGGTCATCCAGGCCCTGCGCGCGGCCGGCTACTCGGTCCAGGAGCACCTGCGGGCAGAAGGCAGAAGGCAGTAGGCAGTAGGCAGAAAGAGTAGCTGCCTACTGCCTTCTGCCTTCTGCCTTCTGCCTACTCCAGCTTGACGACCTGGCCCCTCAGGTTGGTGGTAATGAGGAAGGGCACTTCCGCTTCCTGGCCGTCCGGGGCGTGGCGCTTGGCCACAAAGAAGCTGACCGTCTCCCCGCTGGCCATGTCGTAGCGGGCGATGTACTGGTAGGACTTGATGCTATTGCCAGTGGCGCGGACCTGGGCGAACATCTGCTCCACGCCGTCCGGCCCGACGATGCCCTGGGCAGCCAGACTCTGGCGCATCTGGTCATCCAGGGAGTTCCAGAACGCACCAGCATCCAGGCTCTTCATCGCCTCCATGCTCTGCTTCGCCATGGCCGGCGGGCTATTGGTGGCCTGCGCACCCAGCACCTCCACGCCGCCCTCCTGGGGCGCCTTCGGCAGGACCAGGCTGGTCGCGGCGACGCCCACCAGCAGGAGCGCGATCACCAGCAGCGGGCTCGCGACGACCAGCGGGTGGCGCGCAGCGAGGCGCACCAGCACTCGGCCGAGCGAGCGCTGCGGGCGCGGCTGGTGCTCGCCTGTTGGATGCTCAACCTGTGGATCTTGTTCTACAGACACGCTGTCACTCCACTCCGGCTAGTTTCCCTGCGCGGGGCGATTCGGCAGGGCACGCTGCGCTGGGTACCCTGAGCACCGCCCTTTCCACCCAGTTCTTGTCGGGCCGAAAGTGCAATGTTTGTGCCGCCGGGCCATGGGCTGTGGGTTGGGATCAGAAGACAGAGCCGCGACCGTGAGGTCCTTCGACGGGCTCAGGATGAGCGGACCCCACCTCCGGGACGTCG
>JACQUR010000005.1 GCA_016210245.1 Chloroflexota bacterium | reverse complement strand
GGCGGCCGTCGCTGCTGGTGGGGCGGGCGTCTCAGCCCGCCCGGAGCCACGGGCGGGCAGAGACGCCCGCCCCACCAGGCATCATCGCCCCACCTTGTATAATCTCCTGGCTATGCGCAGTGTGTTCCTGCTCGGCGTGCGCGTGGATGACGTGACCTACGACGAGGCGGTGCAGGCGATCGACCGCTTCGTGAACGAGGGCGGCCCGCACGTGGTCACCACGCCCAATCCGGAGTTCGTGATGCTCGCCCAGCGCGACCCGCAATTCCGCGCCGTGCTGAACCAGGCCGCGCTGTCCATTCCCGACGGCGTCGGGCTGCTGCTGGGCGCGCGGCTGCTGGGCCAGCCGCTGCGGGAGCACGTGCGGGGCACCGACCTGGTGTATCGCGTGGCCGAGTGGTGCGCCCAGACAGGCCACCGCCTGTTCCTGCTGGGTGCGGCGGAGGGGGTGGCCCCGGCTGCCGCCTGGGCGCTCCAGGCCCGCTTCCCCGGCCTCCAGGTAGCCGGTGCCTTCGCCGGCTCGCCTCGGGTGGAGGACGAGCCACGGGTGCGGGCCGCCATCGCCGCCGCCGCGCCGGTCCACGTGCTGCTGGTGGCGTATGGCGCGCCCGCCCAGGAGCAGTGGCTGGCCCGCAACCTG
The DNA here is from genome assembly GCA_016210245.1 of Chloroflexota bacterium. GTDB lineage: Bacteria > Chloroflexota > UBA6077 > UBA6077 > JACQUR01 > JACQUR01. Next base: position 7,783 of record JACQUR010000005.1, on the reverse strand, counting down.
GAGCTGCTGGGCGTGCCGGTGGGGATGGGTGTGGGGGGCGTGTTCAACTTCCTGGCCGGGCGGAGCGCCCGCGCGCCGGCCTGGATGCGGCGCCTGGAGCTGGAGTGGCTGCACCGCCTGGCCACCGAGCCCTGGCGCTGGCGCCGACAGTTGGCCCTGCCGCGCTTCGCCCTGGCCATGCTGCGCGAGGCCGCGCTCGTTGCCTTGCGCGCCCGGGCCCGGCGCGGGTATAATGAATCCTAGCGTCGGGCGACTAGCTCAGCCGGTTAGAGCGCACGGTTCACATCCGTGAGGTCACTGGTTCGAATCCAGTGTCGCCCACCCGATCGCGACTTCGCAGACGGCCCCGGGTGGAAGTCCACCGGGGCCGTTTTGGTGTTTGGAAGCATAGCGAGAGCACCTGCTGGAGCATACGCCTTCACGATCACCGTTGCGCGGAGGCTTGGGAGATGGTGACGCAGACGCATGGCCCTGCACTGCTAGGCGGTGTATTCTCTGATGCTGCGCGCGCGCAGCAGGCCTTCGACGCGCTCATGAGCCTGGCGGCCGGCAGCGCCGGGGACCTCGACGTCGCCTTCTACGGTTCGGGCGGCGAGTACTTGGTCCTGGTTTCCGCGAGGAGCCAGGGAGCCGAAGACTGGGCCGCACGTGTCCTTCGCGAGCACGAGGCTGCCGTGGAGGAGGAGAGGTTCCTGGGGTTGCTGCGGAGTGCGCACACCAAACTGGCGCACGACCTGAGCCAGGCGGACGAGCGTCCGCCGGATGAACGGTCGTTGCTTGCCCATTGGGCAGCCGTGCTGGTCCTGCTGTTGGACCGAGGCCTGGTGCAGCCGGGCGATCTGCTCGCGCTCCTGGTCGCATCCAGGAGCCGTCCACAGGAACCGGAGGACGAGTCCGCAACTCGGATTGATGCCTCGTCCCCGCAGGAGCGGCGCCGTCGTCTGGCCGAGGCCGACGCAGAACTACGTGACGTGAGCGAGCGCCTCCAGGCCTCGCTTCGTGCGCGCCACCCCGAGTTGTTCGATCGCCGCGGGCGCCTGCGCGCTGCCGCCCTGGTCCGACGCCTGGCCGCGCAGACTGGCGGGAAGAGCACGCTGTCCGGCGACGAGCTCTTTGCGCTCGAGAGAGAGGCCGACGCCAGAGCCGGGCGGTCGGCGGATGCCCCATAGGCTCTACGCCGAGGTTGCACGGCGGGCCCGCCATCGCTGCGAGTACTGCCGCGCCCCCGAAGCGGTTTTCAACCTCGAGTTTGAGGTGGAGCACGTTGTCCCGCAGGCACGGGGTGGGACCGGCCAGTTGGACAATCTGGCCCTGGCGTGCCGATCGTGTAACCTTCGGAAGGGCGTCGTCCAGCGTGCTCGCGATCCGGAAACCGGGCAACTCGTGCCCCTTTTCAATCCGCGAACCGATGTCTGGGGCGAGCACTTGCAGATCAACCTGGAGACGTTCGAGATCGAGGGCCTGACGCCGACTGGTAGAGCGGTAGTGCAGCGCCTGGGGATGAACCGCCGACCAGCCCTGCAAGCGCGCCGACTGTGGGTGGCTCGCCTCCTACTGCGGTTCTGACTGACCCACCTGGCCGAGTTCACGACGAGTGGGATCGTAATCGTTCAGGTGGGGGTATGAAGGCACGACTGGCGTTCCTTCAGGCGCCGAGGGACCACGTCGGTCCGAGCCGCGACCGTGAGGGAGCGGAGGCCCCGCTGCCTCCTGGTCGCGGCTCGGATCACTGGCCTGCCCCGTGTCCAAGCAGGAGCAGCGCCCTGGCGCGCGGACACGGCCGAGGCGGGCACCAGCGACGGCGACGGCTGACCCGCGCTGGCGGCGGCACAGGCCGCGGTCAGGTACTCCCGCACGTCCCGCTGCTGCTGGTGCGGTGAGCGTTCGACCACCACCACCCACCTCAGTGCATCTTCAGCCCGCCGTCCACTACCAGCGTCTGGCCGGTGATGAAGTCGCTGTCAGGGGAGGCGAGGAACACCACCGCACCGGCGATGTCTTCGGGGACCTGCACGCGCTTGATCGCTCGGGCCTGGACCTGGAAGCGCATGTCCTCTTCGGCGATCAGCGGGGCCGCGGTCTCGCTGGCGGTGACGCCGGGGGCGATGGCGTTGACCGTGACGTTGTGTGGGCCCAGCTCGCGCGCCAGGGCGCGGGTGAAGCCGATGACCGCGGCCTTGGAGGCGACGTAGTGGACGAAGCCGGGCGCGCCGGAAAACGCCACCACGGAGGCGATGTTGATGATCTTGCCAGCCCGGCGCTCGCGGAAGTAGGGGTAGACGGCCTTGACGCACAGGAACGGCCCTTTGGTGTTGACCGCCATGACCCGGTCCCACTCGTCCGGGCCGATCTGGTCGAACGATTTCTTGGGCAGGATGCCGGTGAACAGCGCGGCGTTGTTGACCAGCACGTCGAGCTGCCCGAAGCGCTCGACCGCCTGGCGGGCCATGGCCTCGGTGCTCTCGACGCTGGTCACGTCCACCCGCACCGCTAGCGCCTGGCCACCCCGGCCCACGATCTCGACGGCGACCTGCTCGGCCGCCTCGGCCGCGATGTCGGCCACCACCACCCGCGCTCCCTCGGCAGCGAGCGCGCGGGAGTAGACCTTGCCGATGCCTATGCCGCCACCAGTGACGATGGCAACCCGATCTTGCAAACGCATGGTGCCCTCCTTGAAGCACGTTTGAGCGCTATGGGGACGAGGAGACGTTCACCACGGAGACACGGAGAGTGCAGAGTGAAGGCTTCACTCTGCACTCTCCGTGTCTCCGTGTCTCCGTGGTGAACGTCTCCTCACGGCTGACGCCAGCCGAGGGAAGAGTGTGAGCGCCGTGCCGCCCAGGACCGCCTGGCGGGCGGACTCGTCCAGCGAGGGCGAGGCTGCCAGCACATCCAGGAAGGCGCCGGGCGGGTTGTGGGGGCAGTCGGTTCCAAAGACGAGCTGGGAGGCGCCGAGGTTGGCAATGGCGCACTCCAGGGCGGCAAGGTAGCCGGAGGTGACCGTGTCGTAGTAGAGGCGCCGCAGGTAAGCGCTCGGCGGCTCGGCGGGCGTCTGGCACTCCGGGAAGAGGCGGTGACCAAAGTCCATGCGCCCCTGGATGAACGGCAGCGTGCCGCCCACGTGGGACAGGATCCAGCGAATCCTCGAGAAGCGGTCCAGGGCGCCGCTGTAGATGAGCCGCGCGACCGCCCGGGTGGTGTCCACCGGGAACTCCATCACCATGCACAGCGCGTAGTCGCGCCCAAGGCTCACGTCCAGGCGCGGGACAGGGTGGAGCAGCACCGGCAAGCTCCGGCGGTCCAGCTCGGCCAGCAGCGGCTCGAAGCGCGGCTCATCCAGGAACTCGCCCCGAAAGTTGGTGCCCAGTTGCACGCCATCCATGCCAAGCTGATCGATCGTCCGATCCAGCTCGCGCAAGGTGGCGTCCATGTCTCCCAACGGCAGGCTGGCCAGGGCGCGGAAGTGGATGGGGTGGGCGCGACTCAGCCCCGCCAGGAGGTCGTTGGTGGACACGGCCAGGGCGCGGCTCTCGTCGACATCAGCTACATAGACGTTCGGCGTGCCCAGCGAGAGCACCTGCACGTCGACGCCGGCTGCGTCCATCTCGGCCAGCCGCTCCTCCGGGGTGCGATTGGGCTCCGGGATGGTGAAGACGCGGGTACCGCCGTAGCGCACCACGCGGTTGCCGACGGCATCACGGCTCAGCTCGAACTCGGGGTCGGCCGCCAGGCGGGCGATGTACGGTTCCGGGTAGAAGTGGGCATGGACGTCGATGCGCACCACGGCCTCCGGGAGGATAGTCGGATTGTGTAGCGCGATTATAGCGCGCTGGGAGAGGCGCGGCCGGAGTTCAACCTTGAGCAGGCCGTCGTCCGGTGGTACCCTCACGGTCAGCAAGCCTGCACAGGAGACACGACCGCATGGCCATTACTCGCATCGGGTCCAAGCGCCAGATCACCATTCCAAGAGAAGCATTGGAGCGCCTGGGCCTTCAACCAGGAGATCTCCTGGAGGTACAGGTGCGGGGTGAAGTGCTGCACCTCGTGCCCCAGAGAGTCATTCCCCGCGACCAGGCGTGGTTCTGGAGCAAGGAATGGCAGAAGAAGGAACGCGAGGCGGACGAGGCCATCACCCGAGGGGAGGTTTCGCAGCCCTTCGAGTCGGCTGATGAGCTACTGGAGCACCTCCACCGCAATAGATGAAGATCCAGACGACCCGTCCTTTCGACGGCGACTATGCAAGGCTTCCGGGGGCGGTACGAGAGCGAGTTGATAAGCAGCTTGCCCTCTTGCTGGACAATCCTCACCACCCGTCTCTGCGGTTGAAGAAGCTGCACGGGACGAACGACCTATGGGAGCTTCGGGTCACGCGAGGATATCGGGTCACCCTCCAAATTGCTGGCGATACCTACATCCTGCGGCGGGTGGGAACCCACGATCTGCTTCGGCAGGTCTGAAAAGCCACAACACCCCAGGAGACCGGTGCGTGCTGGCCAAGTATGTCCGTGTGTCGACAGCTACCCCATCTGCGCCACTTCGTCGCACGCTGCCTTCAGGCAGGCCACGGTGCGCGCGCGGCCGAGCACGGCCATGGTCTGGAAGAGGGGAGGCGAGACGGTGCGGCCGGTCACGGCCACGCGGAGGGCCATGAAGAAGGAGCCGGTCTTGAGGCCGAGCTGGCCGGTCAGGCCACGGATAGCGGCCTCGAGCGCGGGCGCGTCGAAGGGCTGGATGGTTTCCACCAGGGCCAGGGTGGCCTTGATCGCCTCCAGCGTCTGCTGGGGGGTCATGCCCTTGCCGACGAGCAGGCGCGGGTCGTAGACCAGGCGGTCGGCAAAGAAGAAGTCAACCATCTGGGGCGCCTCGGCGAGCTCGCGCAGGCGCTCCTGCTCCAGGGCGAGGATGTCGCGCACGTAGGCCACGTTCTGGCTGGCGGGCAGGCCGGCTCGATCGAGGAAGGGCAGCGTGCGAGCAGTCAGCTCGTCCAGCGGGAGCTGGCGGATGTAGTGGCCGTTGAGCCAGTCGAGCTTCTCCAGGTCGAAGATCGGGCTGGTGGTGCTCATGCGCTCGAAGCTGAAGGCCTGGACCATCTCGTCCAGGGTGAAGATCTCCCGCCCGTCCGGCATGGACCAGCCCATCAGGGCCAGGAAGTTGCGGAGCGCCTCGGGCAGATAGCCCTGGCCGCGGAACCAGGGCAGCACCGCCCAGGGGTTGCGCCGCTTGGACACCTTGCTGCGGTCGCGGTTGCGCAGCAGGGGCAGGTGGACGAAGACGGGCAGCTCCCAGCCGAAGTCCTGGTAGAGCACCACGTGCTTGGGGGTGCTGCTGATCCACTCCTCGCCCCGGATGACGTGGCTGATGTGCATCAGGTGGTCGTCCACCACCACGGCCAGGTGATAGGTGGGAAAACCGTCCGACTTGAGCAGCACCTGGTCGTCGATGAGCGCGTTCTGGAACGAGATGCGCCCCCGCAACACGTCCTCGAAGCTGGTCTCGCCCTCGGAGGGCATGCGCAGGCGGATGACGGGCCGCGGCGAGAAGTCCGGCCTCTGGCTGCGCTGCGCCTCGGCCAGGCCGAGACACAGGCGGTCGTACTTCGGCGGCTCGCCCCGGGCCAGCGCCTCCTCGCGCACGCGCTTGAGCCGCTCGGGCGTACACCAGCAGGAGTAGGCCTGGCCTCGGGCAACGAGCTCGCGGGCGCACTGCTGGTAGAACTCGACCCGCTCAGACTGGCGGTAGGGGCCATAGGGTCCACCCACGTCCGGGCCCTCGTCCCAGGTCAGCCCCAGCCAGCGCAGCGAGTCGAAGATGAGGCGCTCCGACTGCTCGACGAAGCGAGTGCGGTCAGTGTCTTCGATGCGCAGGACGAACTGGCCGCCGTGGTGGCGGGCGAAGGCCACGTTGAACAGGGCCGTGTAGGCAGTACCCACGTGGGGATCGCCGGTGGGCGAGGGGGCGATGCGGACGCGGACGGGGGGTTGGGGGTTGGGGGTTGGGGGCTGGGAGTCAGAAGGGGTGGACATGATGCTACGCTCCTGCCGGGGGGCTCGACTGCGGAGACGGGGCGCCAGGGCGGAGGGACTGGAGGACGCGGTCGAGGTCTTCGGGCAGGGCGACGGCGAACTCCTGCCAGGCGCTGGTGAGGGGCGAGCGGAGGCCGAGGGAGCAGGAGTGGACGAACTGGCGGGTCAGGCCGGGGGCGCGGCAGCGCCCGTACACGGCGTCCCCGGCCACGGGGTGGCCGATGTAGGCGAAGTGAACGCGGAGCTGGTGGGTGCGCCCGGTGTGGATCTGGGCCTCGACCAGGGTGTAGCCGTCCAGCCGCTCGCGCACCCAGAACTCGGTCTGGGCCGGGCGCCCGTCGGCGCGCACGGCCATCTTCTGGCGGTGGTAGAGGTCGCGGGCGATGGGTGCGTCGATGATCCCCCGGTCCTCGCCGAGGGTGCCACACACCAGCAGCAGGTAGCGCTTGGCCGCGGTGTGGTGCTTGAACTGGGCCTGGAGGTTGGCCATGGCCGCCGTGGTCTTGCCCACCACCATCAGCCCGGAGGTGTCCTTGTCCAGACGGTGGACGATGCCGGGCCGCAGGGTGCCGGTGGGGTCACGCAGCTCCGGGCAGCGGGCGAGCAGCGCGTTGACCAGCGTGCCGCGCTCGTGGCCGGGCGCGGGGTGGACCACCAGCCCGGCCGGCTTGTTGACTACGATGATGGCCTCGTCCTCGTAGACCACGTCGAGCGGGATGTGCTCCTCGGGCTCCAGCTCCAGGTGGGCGGGGACCTCCAGCACTCGCACCCGATCGCCAGCGCTCACGCGGCTGCTGGCCTTGGCCGGGCGCTCGTTGAGCAGCACCGCCTCCAGCTCGATCAGCCGCTGCCACTCGGCCCGCGAGCGCTCACCCACGACGCGGGTGAGGAAGGCGTCCAGGCGGACGTGGGCCGCGTAGGGCGGGACGACGTACACCTGTCCACCCTTGGGCGACGGCCGCGCCGGCGGGCGGAGGGGTTGGCGGTCCGGCGGGCGCTGCGGAGCGCGGGCGGGAGTTCCGCCCTCACCCCAACCCTCTCCCAGGGGGAGAGGGAGCGTCCCAGGCCTCCCCCTCTCCCAGGGGGAGAGAGGGAGACTCCCAGGCCTCCCCCTCTCCCCCTGGGAGAGGGTCGGGGTGAGGGGAGGGCGTCTTGGTCGCAGGCGCTTGCGCTCAGACATGGTCCTCGGTACGAGCCTTCGGGAAGAGCATGGTGTAGGCCAGGCCAGCCACGCCGACCACGATGGCTGAATCGGCCACGTTGAAGACCGGCCAGTAGGGCAACTCCAGGAAGTCGACCACGGAGCCCTCCCGGATGCGATCGACCAGGTTGCCGATAGCGCCGCCCATCTGCAGCCCCAGGCACAGGTTCAGGAACATGCTCGGGCGGGCCATCTGGCGGTAGCTGGCGGCGATGACGCCGATGACCACCAGGCCAACGACGACGAAGAACAGGGTCTGGTTCTGCAGCAGGCCAAAGGCGGCGCCCCGGTTCTCCACGTAGGTCAGGCGGAGCAGGTCGCCCACCACCGGGATCGAGCGCGGCGCGCCCTCGTAGTACAGGTGCTGGCGGGCCAGGTTCTTGGTCCACTGGTCCAGGCCGACAACACCCAGGACGGTGGCGAGGAAGGCCAGTTCGCGCAAAGGCAGCCCCTTCCCTCTCTCCCCCGGCCCCTCCCCCACCAGGGGGGAGGGAAGAACTCCCTCTCCCCCTGGGAGAGGGTCGGGGTGAGGGGAGGGCGTCTTGGTCGCAGGCGCTTG
>JACQUR010000171.1 GCA_016210245.1 Chloroflexota bacterium | reverse complement strand
CTCAGCGACCGCCTGCACAGCAACTGGTCACACCCCGCTTACTACTCCTTTGCGCGGCTTCTCGCCAGTGGGGGTATGATCCTTGTAGCAGTCAGGCTTGGAGAGTAGCTGCGCGGCGTGGTTGTAGCGCGGGGGCAGCCACAGGGGGCTGCCCCTACAGTCCCCCGCCGCCCGGTGTGGCGGGGGACAAGCGGGGGACAAGCCCCCGCGCTACGAGAGCGTTGGTCGCGGGCAATCCGGCCCAGGAGAATCGGCCATGACCCGTCGTCGTTTTCGAGCTCTCGTGGAGTGGGATCCCGAGTCCCAGGCGTGGGTGACCTATGTCCCTGCCCTGAACTATCTCTCCACCTTTGGGGAGACGCGCGAGGAGGCCCTGGAGAACACGCGGGAGGCGATCCTTGGCTATCTGGAGGCCGCCGCGATAGAGGGAGTCCCTGTACCAGAGGAATTCCGGAGGCTCCTATGAGACGCTATTCGGTCCTACTCATTCCCGATCCCGAGGAAGGCGGCTACACGGTGACGGTGCCGGCGCTGCCGGGCTGCATTACCGAGGGCGACACGCTGGCCGAGGCGCTGGAGAACGCCCGGGACGCCATCCAACTCTACCTGGAAGACCTGCAGGCCAGCGGTGAGCTGATTCCAGAGGAAACAGCGCCGCCCGAACTGGCAGCCGTGGAGGTCTGATCCAACGGTGAATACCTCGCCCCCAGCATGAGCGACGCCATGCCTCCTCCAACCCCCAACAACCAGCGCCGGGGCCTGCGCGCGAAATGGGAGCTCAGCCCGCTGGCTCCGCCCGAGCTGTTCGAGGCGCTGCGCGGCGCTCTGCCGGCGGTGGCCATCCAGGTGCTCTACACCCGCGGGCTGCGCGACCGCGAGGCCATCCTGGACTTCGTGCTGGGTGTGCATCGCGCGCCCGAGGACCCGGCCCTGCTGGTGGACCTGGAGCGCGCCATCGAGCGGCTGGAGCGAGCGCGCGAGCGAGGCGAACGGGTGGCCGTCTTCACCGACTACGACGCCGACGGCATCAACGCCGCGGCGGTGCTGGCCACGGGCCTGCGGCGGGTGGGCATCGAGCCGCTGGTGCGGCTGCCCAATCGCTTCACCGACGGCTACGGTATCCAACCCCAGAGCGTGGACGAGCTGGCCGAGCGCGGGGCCACGGTGATCGTGACAGCCGACAACGGGACCAGCGCCTTCGCCGCCGCCGAGCGCGCGCGGGAGCGCGGGGTAGACTTGATCGTCACCGACCACCACCAGTGTACCCACTCCCTGCCACCCGCGTACGCCCTGCTCAACCCCCACCGGCCCGACGATGGCTATCCCTTCAAGGGGCTGTGCGGGGCTGGCGTGGCCTACAAGCTGCTCCAGGGGCTGGCCGATGCCCTCCTGCCCGAGGGCCGGGCCGCCATGGCCGACCTGCTCGACCTGGTGGCGGTGGCCACCGTGGCCGACATCATGCCTCTGACCGACGAGAACCGCCGCCTGGTGCTCCAGGGGCTCCAGCTCCTGAACGCCTGGCCCCGGCCCGGCCTGCGGGCGCTGATGGAGGTGGCCGGACTCCAGCCCGGCCAGGTCGACGCCGTGGCCCTCGGCTGGCGCCTCGCCCCGCGCCTGAACGCCGCCGGACGCCTGGACGACCCCACTCTGGCCTATCGCCTGTTGATGGCCGAGGATCTGGACGCCGCCCGCGAGCTAGCCGCCGAGATCAACCGCTTGAACGTCGAGCGGCAGGCGCTCTGCAAGACGCTGGAGGTGGAGGCCGAGGTACAAGCCAACGCCCAGCGCGCCGTCGGCGCGGCCGGGCTGGTGGTCGGTGGCGAGGGCTGGCAGCCCGGCCTGGTCGGCCTGGTCGCCGGCCGCATGGCCCAGACCTTCTTCCGCCCCACCCTGGCGTATACGATTTTGGATTCCCACAGTGCTCAATCCGAAATCCGAAATCCGAAATCCGAAATGGTCTCCGGCAGCGGCCGCTCCATCCCCGGCTTCAACCTGCTGGCTGCGCTGGAGAGCTGCGCCGAGCTGTTCGATCGCTTCGGCGGCCACCAGGCTGCGTGCGGCTTCGCCCTGCCCGCCGAGCGGCTGCCCGAGCTGGCCGAGCGCTTCGACGCCTTCTGTCGCGCAGCTCTCCCCCCGGACCTGGAGCCGGCGCTGCGCATCGACGCCCAGGTCACCCCCGACCGCCTGGAGCTGGAGTTCGCCCAGGCGCTCGAGCGCCTGGCCCCCTGGGGGGCGAGCTTCCCAGAGCCGCTCTTCCTGGTACGCGGTGCCACCGTCCACGAGTCGCGCCCGGTCAACGGCGGCCACTGGCGCCTCCGCGTGCGCGCTGCCCGCGGCACCCCCATAGCCGGGATCATGTGGGGCGCTGGCGACCTGGCCGCCCAGTTTCGCCCCGGCCAGACCGTCGACCTGGTGTGCCGGGTGAAGCAAAACGAGTATCAGGGCACCCGCCGCGTCGACCTGGAAGTGCTGGACCTGCTGGCGAAGGACTGACACCGGAGACACGGAGAGTGTAGATTTGAGATTGCAGAGTGCAGATTGGAGCCAATCTGCACTCTGCAATCTCAAATCTACAATGAGAGTTTCACCCTGGCTCTGGTCCAGGACTCCGCCGGTAGCCGAGCGCCGCGGAGAGGCGCTCGGCCGCCTGGAGGAGCTGGGGTAACAGGCAGGTCAGCAGCGTGTCCAGATCTACTCGCGCCACGGAGGTGGAGAGGTTGAGGGCTGCGATCACCTGGGCGGAGGCGTCGCGAATGGGTGCGGCCGCGGAGCGGACGCCGAGCTCCAGTTCCTGGTGGGTGACGCCGTAGCCGGCCTGCCGGATCTGCTCCAGGGCCCGGCGCAGGCCGTCCGGGGTGGTGATGGTGTGGGGCGTGTGCGGCTGCAGGACCACTCCGGCCATCAGACGCTGCACCTCCTCCCAGGGGCGGTGGGCCAGCAGGACTTTGCCCATGGAGGTGCAGTAGGCCGGCAGGCGGCAGCCCACGTAGGGGGTGATGGCGGTCAGGCGGCGATCGGCCACCCGGGCCAGGTAGACGATGTCGGGGCCGTCCAGGACGGCCATCTGAGTGGGCTGGCCGGTCTGGTGAAACAACTCCTCCAGGTAGGGCTGGGCCCGCTCCGGCAGGCTCATGCTGCTCAGGCAGCCGAAGCCCAGCTCCAGCACCTTGACCCCCAGGCGGTAGCGCCGGGTGTGGTGGTCCTGCTCCAGGTAGCCGAGCTGCCGGAGGGTCGAGGCGAAGCGGAACGCGGTGGTCTTGTTCCAGCCCATGCGCGCGGCCAGCTCGGTCAGGCTGAGGGTGGGGCTGTCCGGCCCGAAGCAGCGCAGCACCTCCAACCCCTTGGCCAGAGACTGGATGAAGGAGCGACTGGCCTGAGCGTCCAAGATGGGAGCTCACTTCCGCCGGTTGACCAGCGCCACGCCGCAGAAGACCAGTACGCCGCCGAGGTACTGGAGGGCATGGAGGCGCTCGCCCAGGAGCACCATGCTCGCGGCCACGCCAGCCACCGGGATCAAGTAGGAGAAGATGCTGCTGCGGGCGACCCCGAGCCGCTGAACCCCCTGGTACCAGCAGATCAGCGGCAGCGCCGTGCCGCCTACCGCCACGTAGGCCAGGGTCAGCCAGGCGGCCGAGCCGGGCCCGGGGAGCGCGCGCCAGCCGCCGTCGAGCAGCGCCAGGGGCACCAGCGCCAGGCATCCAAACAGGGCGCTGTAGCTGAAGGCGACGACCGACGACTGGCGGTTGCCCAGCGCGCGCGAGAAGACGATCTGGATAGCCCAGCAGGCGCCCGCGCCCAGGAAGAGCCCGTCGCCCAGCAGGCGCGCGTGGCCCGATGCCTCCCCCTCCACGCCGATCAGGAGCGCCAGGCCCAGCGTGGCGACGGCGCAGCCAGCCACATAGGCACGGGTGATCGGCTCTCCGAACGCCACCACCGCCAGGCTCGCAGCCAGGATGGGCGCCACCGAGGGCGCGATCAGCGCGCCGTCAGAGGATGGGGCAAGCTGGAGGCCTACGAGAAACATGAGGTTGTTGCCGACGGCGTAGCTGAGGCCCATCCCGATCAGCGGGACCAGGTCGCGACGCCGAATGGGGGTGAGTTGGCGCTGGAGCGCCAGCCAGGGCACGAGCACGGCCAGCACCAGGACGTAGCGGGCCAGGGCCACGAACAAAGGGGAGAACTGCTGCCCGGCCAGCTTGCCGGCCACCCAGTTGCCTCCCCAACCTGCCACGGCGGCGAGCATCAACCCGTAGGTGAGGCCCAGGCGTTCTGGCTTCAACAGGGGGGGCAAGCGAACACCCACCCGGGTCCCTGCACGCGGATACCACCCCTGGCCATCGACCCCCGCCCTCCGGGCTCCAGCGATAGGTCGGATGCCCATCGCCCCCGCCGGGCCCAATCTTACACGAGCGAGCGGGAGGGGCGCCCAGGATCGCCGGGACCGGAGGAGACGTGTACCGAATTGCAGATTTGAGAGTGCAGAGTGCAGATTCACTCTGCACTCTGCACTCTCAAATCTGCACTCACCGTGAGTCCCCGAAAGGATGCCAGGTGGACGGGCGCCCGCTCGCGGAGCCAGGTGGGGGCCAACTGGGCACGGCGGGCGAAGCCGGACTACGGGAGCCGGCTCCGGCAAAGCTCATCCTGGCCGATATCGGCCGCTGGCGCCCTGCCACAGCCTGCCAGAGCGCCGGCACGACGGGCGCCGCGCAGCCATGCATCAGCGGCGCCAGCCCCGAGCAGCCCGACAACGGGCCGACGGTGTGCCTGCCGGGTCAACGCTCTGGCCGCAAGTCGATCACGCAGCCCTGCTGGGCGCGAGCTCCGGTTCGCTGCTCTCGTTCAGCCGACCCGTCTCCACCAGGAAGCGAACGAACTCCAGTCGGCGGCGGTCCAGGCCTGCGAGCGGATCCGCCTGCGGCTCCTCCACGCCCTCGCTGGGCGGCAACTGCACCAGTCGCTTGAACGGCGTGGCGAAAGTGTCCAGGAACCGAACCGCCTCCTCGCGGCTGGTGAAGACAGGGCCAACGTGTACCCATTGGCCGAGATCATCAGCATAGACCGCGACTCGGTACCGCACGGCCCCTCCTTCGACATTCTCTTTCACGGTGCCTCCTGCCTGAGTGCAGGCAAGATGGGTGCCGCGCGACCCTGGTTGCCCTACGCCGCGCGCCGCGCCTCAACCTGCTCCTCGGCACCCTCCAATCCCAACTCGTCGCGCACCTGCAAGAAGCGGATGATCTGGCTCCGAGTGAGGAGTCCCACTAGCCGGCCGCTGCGTACCACTGGCACCTGGTGGAAATCGTCTTGCCCGAGCAGTGCCACCGCGAGCGCCAGCGGGTCGTCTGGTTCCACGACCTTGAGGCGCTCGGCCGGGGTCATCACCTGGCCAACTGCGACGTATGGCCAGCGGTCGCGCGGGATGTGGCGCACATCCACCAGGGTAATGATGCCCATGAGCCTGTCGTCCTCCACCACGGGGAGCGCACGGAGATTCCGTTCAAGCACAAACCGTTCCACCAGGTCCTCCAGCGGCAGATCCGGCCCGACGACCACTGGACGCGGGGACATCAGGTCCGCCACCCGCACGCCGCGGAAGCGCTCCCGCACGCTCGCCTGGGCGCGGCTCGCCTCGGCCGCCGAGTTGAGGAAGAAGCCGATCAAGGCCAGCCAGATGCCGGACAGCAGCGCGCCTTCGAAGAAGGCGATGTAGAAGCCGCCCAGGATGAACAGCCAGGCCACCCCCTGGCCGACCCCGGCCGCCCAGAGCGTCGCTCGGCGAAGGTTGTGGGTGGTGCCCCACAGGATGGAGCGCAGCACGCGCCCGCCATCCAGCGGGAACCCGGGGATCAGGTTGAAGACGCCCAGCAGCACGTTCACCAGCGCCAGGTACGAGAGCACCGCCAGCGCAGGCGTGGGCAGGCCGAGGCGGGTGAGGCCAAAGCAGACAGCTCCCAGCGCGAAGCTGGCCAGCGGCCCGGCCACCGCCATCAGGAACTCGTCCAGGGCCGACCGGGGCTCGCCACGGATGTTGCTCATCCCGCCGAAGATGAACAGGGTGATGCTCTGGACCTCCATCCCGCGCGCGCGGGCGACGAAGGAATGGGACAGCTCGTGCAGCAGCACGGCCACGAACAGCAGAATGGCCGAGGCGGCGCTGGCCACCCAGGTCGCCGTGGGGCCCAGGGTCGGGAAGTTGACGGGGAAGAAACCCACCGCCAGCGAGAGGGTGAGCAGCACGAAGACGAAGAACCACGAGTAGTGGAGCTCGATCGAGATGCCGGCGATCCGGCCGAGGTGAAGGGTCCCGTTCATCTTGCACCGCTCCTTGGACCAGGAATCGCTTCTCTCCCGCAGAGAGTGTGCCTGACGAGCGGTGGTGCTCACGAAGCAGCGCCAGCGCGAGGGGGCCGGCAGCCTTGCCTGGGCGGGGGACTGGCCCTCAGCCCCTGAACTCGCGCCGCCAGGCCAGGCCACGCGCCTCCGCGCCGGTCACGTCGAGCACCACCTGGCCCGATCGGACGGTCCGCACGACGCTAAAGGGAATCGCCAGGGAACGAGCAGCGGCATCGGAGGTGTGGACCACGACCATCCCCGACTCCGGCCCCAGGCCGCGCTCGCTCACCCGCACTTCCACCACGGAGCCGAGGCGCTCCCCGTCGCAGGAGAGGACCTCCATGCCCTCCTGGATGCCGTGCGACCGCGTATCGTTCACCGACGCCTGACCTCCGTCGCCACCAGTGTGGACTCGGTGGTGAGCTCGCATTGAGCGTGCCACGCCCTGGCGCCCGGCCGGCCAGCCGCGGAGGCGGTGGCCCACGCCTTGCTGGCCCACCCGGTGAGGCTCTCTCCAGGAGGTAGGGCTATGTCCGGGATCATAGGGCTCCTGCTCTTGATCCTGCTGGTGATCCTGATCCTCAGCCTGGGCTAAACCGAGTCGACAGTCGACAGTTCACAGTCGACAGTGTACGAGCGGACTGTGAACTGTGGACTGTCGACTCAGTAGCGAGCGACGTGTCAGCGCGGTGCGTGAGCTCCTGTCGTTCCGACACGGCATCTGCCGAGGGCGGGGCGCTGGCGCCTGCCCGGCGCGCCCGGGCTCGGGTATAATCTGGTACACTCTCGGGCCCGTAGCTCAGCGGCAGAGCAGGGAGCTCATAACTCCACGGCCGCAGGTTCGATCCCTGCCGGGCCCACCTGGATACGGTGGTTTTGTAGTGGTAGGCCACCGTATTTGGTGGGAGGGGGCTGTAATCTGGCCGGGTTCGTGCAAGAATGGAGGAACGGGCGCCGATGGTTCATACTACCAGTCTCTCGCCCACAAGTACGCCTGGAGGAGTGCCGACGATGAGCGGCGATGGCGATCTTGCCCCCGATATCCGCCGAGCAAAGGCGCTGGAGGAGCGGGCCCACAAGTGGCGCATGGCCATGTTCAGCGACGAGGAGTTCATGAACGGCATCCTGGAAGGCTACCGGCAAGAGCAGGAGGGCCGGGTCCTGACTCTGGCCGAACTGGACCAGGCCTTGGAGTTGGATTGACCAACGGTGGCGCCGTTCACTCTGCTAGTCGCTGAACGCGTCCTCAACGTTCTCCGCATCCTACACCCGCACCTCACCCTGTATCCGCCCCCGGCCCAAGTGTCCGAACGCCGTGGGGAAAGATCTGCGCTCATCTATGTCGGACACGGCTCCTCCTTACATCGAACGACAGCCCAACTGGGACGCGCCGGCCGCTGGTAATGCGGCACCCTCTCCTCGCGTAACGCTCGCCGCACCATCTGGCGCGTCACGCCCAACTCTTTGGCGATGGCCCGAATGCTCTTGCCCTGCGCGTGCAGGTACCGAATCGTCGTGTACCCTTCCACCGTTAGCATCCCTCCTCAATCCCCTCCTCGCAGGTGCTCCCACGAGGGGTGATCCTGCCAGAGGAGCGGGTCACTTTTCAGGCGGAAAGTGGGTCACTTTTCAGACGGAATCTACACAGGCTCGAACGCTGTCCGCCCCAGGAGCCATCTGAGCAGAGGGTCGAGACGATCACCAGGCTCCTGACGCGAACAGAGAGGTAGCCATTGAGGGCATTGACGATCTGATTCCAGCACATGCCCAAGACAGCCTCCCATCGACGCTGGGCAAGGCGTCGCGGCCTCGGAAGCTTGGGAAGTCGCGCTCGGCAGTCAGCGGAGCCAGGACACCTTCTCTCCGAAGCATGTGCTGGAAGAAGGGCTGGTGCTGCAACTCGGGAAATGCCATCCACCCATCGGCCATACGCAAGAGACTCTCCTCCTGAATCTCTGCGTAGTCAGAATTGCCCCCAGGCAGCCGCAAGTAGACCAGGATGGCATGCCCCGGGTTGTTGGCCAGCGAGCGGAGGTAGTACCCCTGCTCGGCCGTTACGGTCGGATCACCCGCCAGGAAGCGGTCCATCCTGGTGCTCACTGCTTGGAGCGTCTCGTGTGGATCGGACTCACTCCCCTGCATAGCCGCCGCCAGCACGTGCGCTCGCTCCTCAGCGGCAGGCAGCGGCTTGCGGAGCCGCTCCACGAGCCTGGCCTCGGGGTTGGCCGCGACGGTGGCGAACCGCTCCACCCAGCCACGCAGCATCAGGGGAGTAATGGCCAGTCCCGTGCAGCGTTCAGCCTGAGCCACAGGGCGTAGGCTGGGAAGTGGCCGGACAGGTCGTGCTGGAGGTAGGCCAGTTCGGTTCGGACCACGCCCTCGTCAAACCGGCGCAGGAGGAACTGGTCGTAGGGGCTCTGGAATGCGCGCCGCTCGACAGCCTCGATATCGCTCACGCCCAAGGCAGCAAACACTACGGCCACCTCATCCCGTAGCGTCGCGGCGATCTCCGCCTGGGATGGATGTGCTCCGGTCGGCGCTGGCGTCGCGGGCGTCGGTTGTGGCGTCGCCGCCGGGGCTGGCGTTGGAGCAGGGGATGGTGCGGCAACTCCCGGCGGATCGATGCTGTCCCCTGTCCAGTACAGCAACCCGTTGGTCGTAAGCGCCCAGTGCTCGAAGCCGTTGGTGAAGGTGGCGGTGTTGGTGGACTTGCGATAGAAGGCCAGGCCCCTGGTGGTCTGCTGGAGCGCCTCTTCGAACGGGACGACCTGGACGCGCTCGAAGCCCGCTGCAACGCCCTGCTGGTCAGCCACCTGCCGCCCGGGCTGACCAAGCGCCCGCTCTGGCTGGCGGTCGACCGGACCTTGCTGCCCTCCTACGGCACGCAGGGGCTGGAGCCGGACCAACTCCGCCGGGGGGAGGCCAAGGCGGGCACCACCCGCTTCCCTTGCTACGCCACCGTCCCGGTCCCGCACGCCGGGCGGCGGGTCACCCTGGCACTGACCTTCGTCCACGCCGACGAGGCGCTGGTGGACGTGCTCCTCGACCTGCTGGGCCGGCTGAAGCGGCTCGGGGTGCGCATCCAGCACCTGTTCGTGGACCGCGAGGTCGCCTCGGTCGTCATCCTGCGCTCCCTCGATGAGCAGCCGTTCACCTCGATCGTCGCCCTGCCCAAGCGGGGCGAGCGGCTCAAGGCGCTGCTGGTCGGGCGAAAGAGCTACCGGACCAGCTACACGAGGCGCAGCGCCGAGGACGGCGAGGTGACCTTTCCCCTGTACGTCGCCTGCCGCTACGCGGCGGGGCGGCGCGGCCAGCATGGGATCGACTCCCTCCCCTTCGCCGTGGTCGGCCAGCCGCCCTGCCGGCTCAGCGTGCGCCAGGTGGCCCGCGCGTAGCGGCGCCGCTTCGGGATCGAGACCGGCTATCGCCCAATGAACGCGGTCCGGGCGCTGACCACCTCCCGGGACCCGGCGCTGCGCCTGCTGCTGGGGACGATCGCCTTGTTGCTCGTCAACCTCTGGGTCTGGCTGAAGGCGCACCTGGTGACCAGCACGCCCCGGAGCGCCCGGGCCGCCGCCCGCACCTGGCTGGACCAGGCCCTCCGCCTCGACCGCTTCGGTGATCTGCTCCTCGAGGCCATCAAGGCACGGTATCAGGTCCACTCCGCGCTCCATTACCCGTTCCCTTTCGCCACCCCGCTAAAACTGTGAAGTACTGAGGATGGACTGCAAGACGCTGCTCTTCCCGGAGCTGTTCAATCCAGCGAGGACGGTAATGTCTCCAAGGCGAAGATCGACTGAGCCTCGGATGGGCTTGAAGTTGGCGAGTGTCCAGTTGGTTAGCACGGTCGCGTCTCCTGGGCGTGTTTTAGCATGGGCCGGTGGTCTGTGAGCACCGCGCGGCGCTGCGGACGGATCGTAGGACTGCGGGAGTACATCTGGAGCTCTGGGCGTCAGGGGTGGGGATGGGAAGCACGGCACGCGCTCCGGAGATGGGTGTAGCTTGAGCTTCCAGGTATTCGCGTCTGGGGCCAGCGCAGCGTGGCGCGCGGCTGCAGGCATTCCATTCTGACTGTGCGCCACTGCCCTTGAAGGGCACGCGCCGACTATGGCCTACCCCGACGCTAGGCACCGACAGGGTTGTGGAGATAACGGGTTGAGCGGGGCGCGTCCTGTGTCTTCTGGCACTCGCCGCCCTGGACGTCTCCTGCGCCCGGCTCCCGGGCGCACAGGCGCCGGGCGCGCAGCGGCCAGGCAGGGAGGTGGCCGTGGCCTGGGCCGTGGACCTGGGGTTGACGGCGCAGCTCTGGCAACGGGCGCGCGAGAGCGTGGAGTTGCGTGTGGCTGAACCCGGGGTGGACGTGGACGGAGGCTCGGTTGCCGCCGAGGCGCTGCGCCGTCGCGACGCCTTCCGTCTGGCGATGGCCAAGCGGATACCGGAGCCGCTCGACGACGCCGCGTGGGAGGCGGGAGTGGGGACATGGGGCGCGGCCGCGGCGTGGCTGCTGGCCCAAGCGGCGTGGCACTTCCAGCAGGCCGGGGTGACGGGTGACAGCCAGGCCCCCTTTTCTTGAGTTGACAATTCCTGGCCCGCCAGGGTAAATGGGATGTTCATATGGGCATGCACGCGTTTCCACGGGACCGTCGCCGACAGAGCGGCAGCGACGAACGTCTGGGATCACGAAAGGAGTTCCCTATGCGCCAGCTCTCGTTGTCAGCCGGATTGAGCGCGCTCGTGCTTGCGCTCCTCGTCCTCGCGGCCTGCGCCCCCGCGGCCCCGCCCAGCCCGACCGCCCCGCCTCCGAAGCCGGCGGCCACCACCGCGCCTGCGCCCCAGCCCACCCAGCCTCCGGCGGCCAAGCCGACCGAGAAGCCCGCCCCTACCGCCGCGGCGGTGCAGCCGACCGCCAGGCCTACCGAGCCGCCGGCCGCCAAGCCGGCGTTCGACGAGAAGGCCGTGGCCGACTTCTACAAGGGCAAGACGCTCCGCCTGATCGTCGGAGCCGGCGTTGGGGGCGGGTACGATACCTACTCGCGCCTGATCGCTCGGCACATCATCAAGTACATACCGAGCAACCCGACGGTCGTGGTCGAGAACATGGGCGGCGGCGGCAGCCTGCTGGCCACCAACTACCTGTACAACGTCGCGCCCAAGGACGGCACCGTGCTCGCCAGCATGCAGGGCACGGTGATCGGACAGCAGCTCTTCGGCTCGCCGGGCGTCCAGTTCGACGTGGCCAACCTGCACTTCCTCGGCGCGCCCACCAGCGACAACTACCTGCTGATGGTCGCCAAGAAATCCGGGATTACGAAGCTCGACGACGTCCTGGGCCCAAACGGCAAGCGGATCGTGCTTGGCGGCGACGCCCCGGGCAACGCCCTGGAGGACTCGGCCGTTGTGCTGCGTGACGTGGTGGGCGCCAACGTCAAGCTCGTGTCCGGCTACGACGGCACAGCCAAGATCCGGCTGGCCATGGACAACGGGGAGGTCGATGGAATGAGCGGCATGAGCTGGGAGTCGGCCAGGATCAGCTCGCGCGACCAGCTCGAGAGCGGGGAATGGCTGATCCTGGTGCAGTTCCGGGAGCAGCCGCACAAAGACCTGCCCAAGGTCCCGCTCATCACGACCTACACCAGGACCGACGAGCAGCGCCAACTGCTGCGCTTCAGCCTCATCGCCCCCGGCCAGTTCGCGCGGCCCTACATCGTCCACGCCAGCGTGCCCCCGGACCGGGTCGCGGCGCTGGAGGCGGCGTTCGCCAGGACGATGGCAGACAAGGAGTTCCTGGCAGAAGCGGAGAAGACCAAGCTCGACATCACGCCCCTGGCCGGCAGCGAGGTCCGCAAGCTGGTGGCGGAGTACACGGGCATGTCGGCGGACCTCAAGGCCAAGTTACAGAAGGTATTACGCCCTTCGGGCAGGTGAAGAAGCTCGCGGAAGACCATCGCATCGATCACGGGAAGGAGACTTCGAGAAGACTTTATGCGCATCACCCCGGTCCTGGCACGCTTTGCCACCCTGATTGCAGCGCTTGCGCTGCTTGTGGCCTGCGCCCCCGCGGCGGCGCCCAGCCCGACCGCCCCTCCGGCCAAGCCCGCGGCCGAGAAGCCGGCTGCCCAGCCGACGGCTGCTCCCGCCAAGCCCGCGGCCACGGCCGCGCCTGCCGCCAGGCCGGCCGCCACCGCGGCGCCCGCGGCCAAGCCCGCCTTCGACGAGAAGGCGGTGGCCGACTTCTACAAGGGCAAGACTATCCGCATCATCGTCGGCTTCGCCGCCGGCGGGGGCTTCGACGTCTACTCACGCGCCATCGCCAAGTACTTCGGCAAGTATGTGCCGGGCACCCCGACGGTCGTGGTGGAGAACGTGCCTGGCGCTGCCAGCATGCTGGGTCTGAACAACGTGGCCAACCTGGCGCCCAAGGACGGCACCGCCATTGCCAACTCCATTGGCACCCTCGCCCTGCAACAGCTCTTCGGCGCGCAGGGCGTCCAGTTCGACATGGCGAAGCTCCACTACCTCGGCGTGCCCAACAGCGCCACGTACCTCGGCATGGTCCACAAGAAGACCGGGGTAACGAAGTTCGAGCAGCTCCTCGGCCCGAACGCGAAGGAGATCGCCATCGGCGCCGAGGCGCCGGGCTCCACCACCACCGATGGCCCCATCCTGCTCCGCGATATGCTGGGCGCGAAGCTGAAGGTGGTGCTGGGCTACGATGGCACGTCGAAGATCCGCCTCGCCCTCGAGAGCGGGGAGGTGGATGGCATGTTCAATAGCTGGGACTCCACCAAGGTCACCTCGCTCGACAAGATCACCAGCGGGGAGTGGATCCCCCTCGTTCAGATGACCACGGACAAGCTCAAGGACCTGCCCAACGTGCCGGGCCTCGCCGAGGTGGCCAGGACCGACGAGCAACTGCAGCTCCTGCGCTTCGGGACCGACCTCCCCAACCGCTTCCTGCGCCCGTACATGCTGGCCCCGGAGGTCCCCGCCGACCGCGTGGCGGCGCTGCAAGCGGCCTTCATGAAGACTATGGAAGACAAGGAGTTTCTGGCCGACGCCGACAAGGCCAAGCTGGACGTGGGACCGATAGCCGGCGACCAGGTCAAGAAGCTGGTGGTGGAGTTCCTGGGCATGTCCGCGGACGTCAAGGCCAAGCTGCAGAAGGTCATGAAGCCGGCTTAAGCCAGGTTCACACGCGGCAGTGCAGCGTTGACAGGAGCGCGAGCGCTCCTGTCAACGCTGCACTGCCGCGTGTGAACTCAGTTACGAGGAGGATCCCCCTTGCAACGCTCAGCGCTCGAGCAGCCATCCCCATCCCGCCCCTGCCGCGACCTGCGCGACTGGTTGGACCGCGTGCGGGCGATCGGGCAACTCCAGGAGGTGCAGGGCGCCGACTGGAACCTGGAGCTGGGCATCCTCGCCGAGCTCAACGCCAAGCGGCCCGACTCCAAGGCGCTGCTGTTCGACGAGATCACCGGCTATCCGGCCGGGTTCCGGGTGGTGGCCGGGGCGCTGCTCAACGCCCCGCGGCTGGCGCTCGCCCTCAACCTGGACCCCGCGCTCGACACCAGCGGCCTGGTCCAGGCGCTGCGCGGCCAGCCCCGTCGGTGGGAGGTCGAGTCGGCGCAGTACCCGCCGGTGGAGGTGGCCCGGGCACCGCTGATGCAGAACGTGCGCGAGGGCGCCGCCGCGAACCTGCTCGACTTCCCAGCTCCGTTCTGGCACCCGAAGGATGGCGGCCGCTACCTGGGCACCGGCTGCTGCGTCATCACCCGCGATCCCGACACCGGCCAGGTGAACCTGGGCGCCTACCGGGTGCAGGTCCACGACGAGCACACCCTGGGGCTGATGATCTCGCCCGGCAAGCAAGGGGCGATGCATCTGCAGAAGTACCGCGCCCGGGGCGAGCCCTGCCCCGTGGCGATCGTGTTCGGCGAAGACCCGCTGCTGCTGATGGCCGCCGGCCTGGAGGTGCCGCTGGGCATCTGCGAGTACGACTATGTGGGCGCGATCAAGGGCGAGCCGCTGCGGGTCACGCCCGGCCCGCTGACCGGCCTGCCGCTGCCGGCCGACGGGGAGATCGCCATTGAGGGCCTGGTCCCGCCGGACGAGGTGCGAGAAGAAGGGCCCTTCGGCGAGTGGACGGGCTACTACGCCAGCGGCGAGCGGCCCCAGCCGATCGTGCGCGTCCAGGCGACCTACCACCGCGATGACCCCATCATCCTCGGCTCGCCGCCCAACCGCCCGCCCAACGACTACAGCTACTGGCGCGCGGTGGTGCGCTCGGCGCTGCTGCACGACGCGGTGGAGCGGGCGGGCGTGCCGGAGGTGCGGGGCGTGTGGGCGCACGAGGCCGGCGGGGCGCGGATGCTGACCATCATCTCGATCAAGCAGCGTTTCGCGGGCCACGCCCGCATGGCCGGGTTCGTGGCCAGCCAGATCCGCGAGGGCGCCTACGCCGGCCGCTACGTGATCGTGGTCGACGACGACATCGACCCCTCCAACACCAACGACGTGCTCTGGGCCATGTCCACCCGCACCGATCCGGCCACCAGCATCGACTTCATCCGCCGCGCCTGGAGCACCGCTCTGGACCCGATGGTCCGCCCGGGCTCGGAGGCGATGGTCAACTCGCGCGCGATCATCGACGCCTGCCGCCCGTACGAGTGGATGGACCAGTTCCCGGCCGTGTCCGAGTCCAGCCCCGAGCTGCAGGCCGAAGTGCGGCGCAAGTGGAGCCACCTGTTTTGATTGCAGATTTGAGATTGCAGATTGCAGATTTCCAATCGCAATCTGCAATCTCAAATCTCAAATCTCAAATCTGCAATCCGGGGGGAGTATGCGACTCGAAGGCAAAGTAGCGATTGTCACCGGCGGCGGGCATGGCATTGGGGCCGAGTATGCCCGCGCCTTCGCTCAGGAAGGGGCGAAGGTGGTGGTGGCCGACGTGGACGAGGTGGCCGCGAAGCAGGTGGCCGAGCGCCTGGCCCGGGAGGGCTACCAGGCGCTCGGTCTGCGGGTGGACGTGGCCGACTTTGCCAGCGCCAGCCGGATGGTCGAGCGAACGGTCGAGGCGTTCGGCCGCGTCGACGTGCTGATGAACAATGCGGCCATCTTCGCCACCATCCCCATCTCCCGCGAGCCCTTTGACCGGATCTCGGAAGACGAGTGGGATCGGGTGATGGCGGTGAACGTCAAGGGCGTCTGGCAATGCTGCCGTGCGGTGGCGCCCGCCATGTGCCGGCAAGGCGGCGGGAGCATCATCAACATCTCCTCCAGCACCGTGTTCAAGGCGAGTGGCCGCATCCACTACGTCGCCTCCAAGGCGGCGGTGGTCGGTTTCACTCGGGTGCTGGCCGCCGAGCTGGGCGGCGACAACATCCGGGTCAACGCCATCGCCCCCGGCTCCACCCTGAGCGAGGCTGACCCCACGCCCGAGATCGTGCGTATGCGCGAGGCCGCCATCGCCGGGCGCGCGCTCAAGCGCCTGCAGCGGCCCGGCGACCTGCTGGGCACTGCGGTCTTCCTCGCCTCGGACGACAGCGCCTTCGTGACCGGCCAGACGCTGGTGGTCGACGGTGGCGGAGTGATGTATTAGCCGTATTGGGTGCTCTGCACTGGCAGCCAGCACGCAGTGCTGGCTGCCAGTGCAGAGCACCCAATACCCTCTAGGCTGTAGGAGCACCCATGAGCCGGTACGAGGAGTTCCTGGACGGGGCTATCGATCTCCACTGCCACATCGACCTGGAGTTCTCCCCGCACGTCTTCCGCAAACGTGAGCCCGAGTGGGAGTGGCTGCCCAAGGCCGAGGCGCTGGGCATGCGCGGCGTGGTACTCAAGTCGCACTGGTGGCCCACGGTCTACGCCGTTCCATACCTCAAGCAGCTCTACCGGGGCAGCGTGGAGGTCTGGCCCAGCATTGCCCTGAACCCCGTGGTCGGCGGGGTAGAGCTGTGGGCTGTGGAGTCCGCCGCGGCCTTCGGCGCGAAGATGGTGTTCCTGCCGACCTGGAGCGCGCGCAACGACCTGCAGGGCACGGGGTTCCACCTGCGGGTGGCCGAGGCCTTCGAGACCTTCCGCCCCGAGCGCATCCAGGGAGTGAGCTTCCTGGACGAGGACGGCGGCCTCACCGCCACTGGCCGCGAGCTGCTGGACTACTGCCAGCGGCACGACCTCACGCTGGCGACGGGGCACGTGTCGGCGCAAGAGTCGCTGGCCTTCGCGCAGGCAGCGCGCGACCTTGGCTACCGGCGGCTGGTCTTCTCACACCCGCTCTCCGGGTCCGTCCATGCCCCGCTGGCCGCGGCCAAACGGGCTGCCGAGCTGGGCGCGTGGGTGGAGCTGTGCTGGAACGCCATCATGCCCGGGCGGATGAGTCCCGTCGCGGCGGTGGAATGGATCCGTGAGGTGGGGGCAGACCACGTGGTCGCCTCGACGGACTACTTCCGCGCCCCCACCCCGAACCCGCCGGAGCTCCTCCGCTTCCTGCTCGGGACCCTCTACGACAACGCCCTGAGCGTCGAGGAGATACGGGCCATCGCGGTGGTGAACCCTGCCCGCGCGCTCGGCCTCCCTTATTAACTGATTGCAGATTTGAGATTGCAGAGTGCAGATTTCAAATCTGCACTCTGCAATCTCAAATCTGCAATCAGGAAACCCGTCAGGAGTCGGTCGGCGGGATAGTGCGGCCGTCCAGGACCGACCAGACGCCGCGTTCGCGGGCGAGCACCGCCGCCTCCGCGTTGATCGACCGCCCGGCCACGACCGGAATGGTGGGCCGCCCGAGCTTCTCGAGCAGGGCGGCCCGATCCGCCGCCCGCTCGACATCGTGGGCGCCGATTCCGACCGAAACCTCGGCCAACAGGTACACCTCGACCCGGTCCGCGCGGCGCCGCCCGGCCAGGACCACGTCGGCCACCAGCAGGCTCTCTCGCTCGTGCTCGGCCAGCACCCCCTGCTCCACCGCCTGTTCCAGCAGCTCGACGAAGTCCGCTGGCGCCAGGCCTCGAAGCCGCGCGGCGAGCCGGCCGAAGTAGACCGGCCCCAGCGTCCGATACCGCTGCTCGAGCATCTCGCCTTCCACGCGCCCCAGGCGCGTGTTCATGTTCTCCTGAACCTCGGTCAGAGCCTCCACCCGAGCGATGAGAGCCTCCAGTTTGCGCTCCGTCCGCGCCTGGGCCTCGGCCAGAGCATCCACCCGAGCGGTGAGAGCCTCCACCTGAGCGGTGAGAGCATCCACTCGAGCGGTGAGAGCCTCCACCTGAGCGGCCAGAGCATCCACCCGAGCGGTGAGGGCCTCCACCTGAGCGGTGAGAGCATCCATCCGAGCGGTGAGAGCCTCCACCTGAGCGGTGAGAGCCTCCACCCGAGCGGTGAGAGCCTCCACCTGAGCGGTGAGAGCATCCACCCGAGCGGTGAGAGCCTCCACCTGAGCGGTG
>JACQUR010000170.1 GCA_016210245.1 Chloroflexota bacterium | reverse complement strand
GAGTTCAACTGGTGGGTGGGCACCATCCTGCTGTTCATGACCTTCTTCTTGAGCTTCACCGGCTACCTGCTGCCCTGGGACCAGTTGGCCATCTGGGCGGTGACGGTGGGTACCAACATGGCCGGCGCCACGCCGATCGTGGGCGACCAGGCGCGCTTTCTCTTGCTGGGCGGCTACGAGATTAGCGATAACACCCTCATCCGCTGGTACGTCCTGCACGTGATCGCTCTACCGCTGGCCGCGGCAGTGTTCATCACTGTGCATTTCTGGCGCATCCGCAAGGATGGCGGAATCAGCGGACCTCTGTGAGGTTGGAGGTTGGAGGTTGGAGGTTGGAGAGGGCTCTCCAACCTCCAACCTCCAACCCGTGGCAACGCGCTTCCAGGGAGGAGTGAATGGCGAGCGAGCGACCCCTGACGGGAAACTCCGCACCAGGGCCAGCCGGGGAGCGGCGGCAAGCGATCGCGGCCGCGGTGCGGCGCGAAGGCCCGGCCAGCCTCAAGGAGCAGGCGGAGCGGCTGGTCTATACCTGGCCGCATCTGGTCATCATCGAGTTCATCGCCGCGATGCTGATGCTGCTCAGCCTCATCGTGATGAGCTGGGTGGTGAACGCGCCGCTGGAGGGCCATGCCGACGCGGACAAGACCCCTAACCCCTCCAAGGCGCCCTGGTACTTCCTCAACCTGCAAGAGCTCTTGCTGCACATGCACCCGGCCCTGGCTGGCGTGATCGTGCCCGGGGCGGTGGTGTTCATGCTCCTGCCCGCGATTCCCTACCTGGACCGCGACCAGCGCGACGTGGGCAAGTGGTTTGGCACCCCCAATGCTGTCCGCATTGCCATCTTCACCGCCATCTTCACCTCGATCGTGATCCCGATCGAGATCTTCTTCGACGAGTTCGTCGGGGTAAAGCCGCTCCTCGCCTCCCTCGCCAGCATGACCGGGCTCGAGTTCCTCAACGACATCCTGTTCAACGGCATCATCCTGCCGATGATCCTGATGCTGGGGCCGATCCCCGTGCTGCTGGGGCTGCTGAGGCTCCGCTACAAGCTGGACAACGTGCGCGACGTCATGATCGCTTTGTTCACAGGCTTCGTGGTCGCGTACTTCCTGCTCACTATCGTGGGCACCTTCTTCCGCGGCCAGGGCATGCACCTGTACTGGCCCACCGATCCCAGGATGGAACGCATCGAGTGACCCTGCGCTCGACGCCTGCCCCCGCGGGGAGGGCGCCGGCAGAGTGCAGCTCGGCCTGTCAAGGAGAAGTAGACGCATGGCTGACACACAGCGCAAGCAAGGCCTGTTTCATCCTGGCGACGGGCTTGCCGCCGAGGCGGTCGGCGGCGTGCGCGTGGTGGGAGAGGGGACCGGCCAGCCCGGGGCCAGAGGCGTCTCTCGCCGGCTGGTTTTCCGCTGGCTCGGTTGGGGGACGATTCTGGGCCTGCTCGCCCAGTGGACTCTGGGCATCGTGCTCGGTTTCTTCTGGCCCAAGAAGGTGGGGGCCTTTGGCGGCATAGTCAACGTCGGCAGCGTGGCCGATTTCCAGGTGGGCGACGTGAGGGTGGTGCGGGAGGGGAAGTTCTACCTCTCGCGCGTGCCGGAGGGCTTTGTGGCCCTGTGGTGGAAGTGCCCCCACCTGGGCTGCACCGTGCCGTGGAAGCCGGACGACAAGAGCGAGGACTCGATGGGCAACGGCAAGGGACGCTTCAACTGCCCGTGCCACGGCAGCATCTACGATCGCTACGGGCAGATCATCACCGGGCCCGCTCCGCGCCCGATGGACCTGTTTCCCGTCGAGGTTAAGGACGGCAAGATCCTGGTTTCGACCGGGCCGAGCAAGGCGGTCCAGCGGGCGCAGGCGCTCCACGGTCCCCCCCACGTGACCCCAGCTTGAACCGAGTCGACAGTCGACTCGGTAGAGGGCGTGTACTATTCCTGGTTGGGCCCGGCGCTCGCGCCCGGGCCCAACGGAGGCAGCATGGGATTTGAAGCAACTGTCATCATCGTAGTAGTCCTGTTGCTCCTGTTGGGGGGCCTGCTGGGATATGCCGCGCGCGGGGGCCGGGCGACTGGCCCGGCCCAGGAGGTGGCCGGGGTAGTGGCGATGGAGCGCAAGATCGCGGTCACACTCGGCCTGCTCTTCGCCATCGGCGGCCTGCTGACTGTCTACGGCTTCATCTTCGAGCCGTACCGGATGGAAGCGAAGACGCAGCAGCAGGAGGACATCAGCATTCGGCGTGGCATCGAAACCTATTCCTCGGTCTGCTACACCTGCCACGGGATCGAGGGCAAGGGTGCCGTGGTGCCCGGATCGGATCCGCCCGTGGTCACGCCGCAGTTGAATCGGGTGGACCTGCGGCCCACGGACCCGGATGAGCTCAGGAAGCGGTATGACTTCGTCTTCAAGACCATTGCCCGAGGGCGCCCCAACACCCGCATGCCCTCCTGGTCGCGGCAAGAAGGGGGCGTGCTGCTGGACGAGCATATCAACGAGCTGACCCTGATGATCCTGCACGGCGACAAGGAGATCGAGGCGGACGGCTACGCCGCCCCTGTCTGGGAGCACGTCAAGGAGAAGGTCCAGGAGAAGATCGCCCACGGCTCGCCGACGCCCGTTCCATTGCCCGAGAAGCCGTCGGTCGCGCTCTCGCCGGAGGCGGAGAAGGGCCTGGCCATCTGGAAGGGCGAGGGGGGCTGCATTGGCTGCCACGCCATCGCCGGCATGGGGGGCGGACAGACCGGGCCGGGGCTGTCCAACATCGGCAACGTGGCGGCCACGCGTAGGCCCGGCATGTCGGCC
Source organism: Chloroflexota bacterium (assembly GCA_016210245.1). GTDB lineage: Bacteria > Chloroflexota > UBA6077 > UBA6077 > JACQUR01 > JACQUR01. The sequence continues at coordinate 8,976 of JACQUR010000170.1, read as the reverse complement.
GCCGACTACATCCGCGAGTCGATCCTCGATCCTGGCGCCTTCGTGGTCCAGGGTTTCCAGCCGATTATGCCCAGCTTCAAGGGCCGCTTCAGCGACGAGCAGCTCAACCAGCTCGTCGAGTTCTACCTCAGCCTGAAGCAGTAGCCTTGCCTTCGGACGCAGAGTGAGGCGTGGGCACGGACCATCGGTCTGTGCTCACGCCTCCTCTTCGTGGCAGGGCGAAGCTCCGCCCCGTCGGTTGCGCTCCGCAACCAGGCCCTGCTACTGTTGTGCGGGGAGGTGGTTGGCGTGGCGATCTTGCACGTCCGAGATGTGCCCGATGATCTCTACGAGCGCATCCGACAGCTAGCGGCGCGAGAGAAGCGCTCGCTCAGCGCCGAGGTCGTGCGGCTGCTCGAATTGGCCACCGAGCGAGAACCGGAGGCGCTGGAGTCGCTGTACGATCGTATTCGCCGTCGGCGGGCCGAGATCCAACGCAAGGTCGGGGTCCTGCCTTCGAGTGTCGAGTTGATTCGGGCGGATCGAGATCGGTGACCGGGCAGTCTGCTTCAGCTATCCCTGCGTGCGTTGTCGACGCGAACGTCCTGGTCAAGCTCTTCCTGCCCGAAGCGGGGTCAGAGACTGCTGAGGCTCTCATGGGCAGGCCAGGGGACACTCGCTCGGTCACCCGGGCCGTACCCGACTTGGCGTATGTGGAGTGCGCCAATGTGTTCTGGAAGCGAGTGCGGCAGGGCTCGCTTCCAGCCAGCGCCGCTCGCGACATGCTCACCGACCTGCGTGCCCTGCCCCTATCCGTCTGGGCTGCGGAGCCCTTGCTGGAGCGCAGCCTCGCTCTGGCCGTCACGTTTGACGTGGCCGTCTACGATGCGGTCTACCTGGCGCTGTCCGCGCAGCTTGCGATGCCGCTCGTCACTGCTGATGGTATTCTGGTGGGCAAGGCGGGCGGCCCGAGCGAGCAACTGTGTTTGCTGGAATCCTTCTCCCCATGACGGTTACTCCAAAGCCCCCCGGCGGACTGGCGAATTGACCGCAGAGGTCCTTGCATGCAGCCCGCACTAGCGCCCCGGGCCACGGCTGGCCCTGGAACCTTCCGCCAGCTCCTCACCGGCTGGCTGCCCGCGCTGTGCCTGGCGCTGGCGCTCGGTTTCGTGGCCAAGGCGCCGGAGTTCGTGCTGCCGATGGGGCCGGACCAGGGGACGTACCTCTACGTGGCCGAGCGGATCCTGGAGGGGGGCGCTCCCTACCGGGACGCCTGGGACAACAAGCCCCCCGCCACCTACTACCTCCACGCTGGGGTGCTGGCGCTGCTGCCGCCGGCCGACCGCTGGGACCGGTGGTGCATCCCAGGGCTGCACCAGCCCTGCGGCTACTTTGCCCTCCACGTGGTCGACCTGGTCTGGACGGCCGCGACCGCGCTCGCCCTGTTCGCGTTGGCGCGACGCGTGACTGGGCGCACGTCGGTTGCGCTCGCGGCGAGCAGCCTGTTCGCCCTGCACGCGAACTTGAGCCAGTTGAGCAGCGAGGGCAGCACCCCGGAGAAGCAACTGCTGCTGCCGCTGGTCCTGGCGTATCTCGCCATCGCGCGCTGGCAGGCGGGGCAGCAGCTCCCCTGGCTCGGCGCGGCCGGGCTGCTGGCCGGCGTGGCCTTCCTGTTCAAGCAGACCGCGGTCTCGATTCCCCTCGCCCTCGGAGCCTGGTGGGTGTGGGAACAGTGGGCGAGCGGCCGGCACGCCTCCCCCCTGGCCAGACTGGGCGCGGCGCTCCCATCGGCGAGCGTCTTTCTGGCTGGCTTCCTGGCGCCGCTCGTGCTCGCCAGCGCCTTCCTGGCCACGCGCGGCGCGCTCGGCGCCTTCTGGGAAGCGGCCTTCGTCTACAACCTGGCGCAGGCGAGCGCCAGTCCGTTCGGCGTAGCCCGCGGGTTCGCCGCGGGCGCCTGGCGCGTGTTCAGCCGCTCGTCGGCGCTGCTGTGGCTGTTGGCCCTGGGCGGGGCGCTGCAGGCGCTCGGCCACATCCGCCAGCGGCCGCTCACCCGCCTGGTCCTGTGCTGGGCGCTCGCGGACCTGCTCAGCCTGTTCCTGGGCGGCTCGAAATTCGCCCAGGTCTACTTCGTCCAGTTGGTGCCATCGTTCGCCCTCCTGGCCGCGCTGGCGCTCGAGTCGGCCTGGGAGCTCGCCCGTGGGCGGATGCTCGCTCGGGCCTACCTGGGCATCCTGGTGCTGGGCGTCTTCCTGGTTTCGAACTCGCTGCAGGCGCAGGTCGCCATGCGCGCCTGGAACGATCGCATCCCGCCCCGATCGTCCGTGCCCCCCGAACATCTGCTGGCGCTCGAGCTCCAGGGTCAGCTCCATGCCACCCCAGGCCCGCTGTTCGTGTGGGGCGACGCGACCCAGGTGTACGTCCTGGCCAACGGCCAATCGCCCAGCCGCTTCTTCCACGTGTTCCCGCTCAGCGGCTTCTTCGTGGGCGGGAGCGGCTACGTCGCGCGGCGTGCGGAACTCCTGCGGGCGTTGGAAGACAACCCGCCCCACGCCATCGTCGTCGATCCCCGGACGAGCCAGGACGATCCCGACGGCAGCCTGGGGCTGAAGCTGAGCAGCTTCCCCGAGCTGGAGCGCTTCATCGCCGCGCGGTACCGAGCGGTCGACGAAGTCGACGTCGGCGGCGGCTGGAAGGCCTACAAGCGGCGCGACCTCGATCCGCCCAAGCCTTGAGCGGTTGTTGCTATACTGAAGGACGTCCTCGAGGAAGCGCGCCTGATGGGAGGGAGCTTCATGGACCTGTACGTCAACGGCTTGCGGCCGCTCCTGTTCCGGGTGCCGGCGGACGACGCGCACCGCCTGGCGATCGCCGCGCTGCGCTGGCCGCTCCTCTGGCGGCTGATCGGGAGTGGTCCGGACCACGACCCGCGGCTGGGCCTCGATCTGGCGGGGGTGAAGCTGGCCAACCCGATCGGCCTGGCGCCGGGCTTCGACAAGGACTGCGACGTGCTGGCCTCGCTCCAGCACCTCGGCTTCGGCTTCCTGGCGCCGGGCGCGATCATGCGCGAGGTGCGGGCGGGCAATCCCAGGCCACGCCTGGGCCGGGTGGTCGAGCAGCAGGCGGTGATCAACTGCATGGGGCTGCCGAGCAAGGGGCGGGCGCACGCGATTGCCAATCTCCAGCGCCTCAAGCAGCGCCGCGTGCCGATCTTCGCCGAGGTGCAGGGAACTTCGAAGGACGAGATCCTCGACAACGTGGTCGCGGTGCAGCCCTACGCGGAGGTGGTCGAGGTCGGGCTGGTCTGTCCGAATGCGCGCGATACCGATCGCTACAGGGAGGTGTCCGAGGCGGTCGAGTTGATCCACAGCCTCGCCGGCGTGCGGACCGGGCCGGTGCTGGCCAAGCTTCCGAACCAGCACCACACCTCGCGCCACGATATCCTGGCACCCTGCCTCCAGGCGTGCGTGGAGGCAGGGCTCGAGGGCGTGGTCGTGAGCGGCACGAAGCGCTATGCCACCGCCCAGCTCTCGATGGGCGTGGGCTCGCTGGCAGGCAGGCCGGTGTTCGAGGAGACGCTCGGGCTGGTGCGCGAGGCGTTCCAGTTGGCGGGCGACCGCCTGGCCATCATCGCCTCGGGCGGCGTGCTGACCGGGCGCGATGCCTTCGAGATGCTGCGCGCGGGCGCCAGCGCCATCCAGTTCTACAGCGCCATGGTCTACCGGGGCTGGAACGCGCCAGCGCTCATCAACCGCGAACTGGCGGCGGTGCTGGAGGCTGAGGGGATCGAGTCGGTGCAGGCCCTGGTCCAGCGCGGCCGGCGGACGGTGGGCGTGTAGACGCACCCTGGGCTGGGCGGGGCCGAGGAGACGTTCACCACGGAGACACAGAGACACGGAGAGTTCTTAGAAAAGGACTCCGTGTCTCCGTGTCTCCGTGGTGAACGTCTCCTCGGCCCCGTCGCTCCGGGGTGAGCCTCGAAAAACGCCCTCACTGGTTCCAGAGGTGGCGGAAGCCTGTGGCGACCACCTGGTCGTAGGCGACCGGGACGGAGAGCAGGCCGGCCTCCCGGGCGAAACGGTTCAGGTTGCTGGCGGTTGCTTCCGAGATGGACGGATCGTAGAAGGGCAGGTCGCGGCGGATCAGCTCGGCGATGAGCGCTGCCTCCATAGGTGGAAACAGACGCCTTCCGATCTCCGTGGCCCGGGAGGGATCCTCCAGGAGGGCCTGCTGGGCCTTCACCAGGGCGCGGATGGCTGCCGCCACGCTCTCGGGATCGCGCTCGATGCGGCGCTCGGTGGTGACCAGGGCGGGGAAGGTGTAGTGCCGGGCGGCGGGGGGGCCGTCGCCGCGGCGGACGTCCAGGACGACCGTGCCAACGCCCCGCCGCACGGCGACCTCAGCGCCCATGCCGTTGGCCCAGAAACCGTCCAGCGTGCCTTCTTCCAGGGCCCGGGCGGCCGTGACGCCAAAGGATACCCCGGCCGCGTTGGCTGCCATGATCGGCCCCACCTGCACCCGATCCCGCTCGAGGTCGATGCCGGCTTCAACCAGCAGCCGCCGCAGGCCCGCGTCCGGGCCTGGGGCCGCACCAATCCGCAGCCCCTTGACCGCCTGCAGGTCGCCCCGCCTGGCGCCCAGGTCCGAGCGCAAGACCAGGAACCAGTACATGTGCTGCGAGAGGGCGCACAACAGCCTGGCGCCCTTCCAGTCCGGGAAGGCGTGCAATGGGGCGTGGGCCGCGCCGGCGACGAAATCCAGGGCTCCATCCCGCAAGGCCTCCATGGTCTTCGGAACAGGAAACAGCAGCTCGAGCTGGGCGTCCAATCCCTCGGCCTTGAAGAATCCAAGCTCCACGGCGGCAATGGCGGGGAAATAGGAATTCGAGATCAAGTCGGGCACGGCAATGCGCACGCTTCCACCTCCTTGATTGTAGGTTTGAGAGTGCAGAGTGCAGATTCACTCTGCACTCTGCACTCTCAAATCTACAATCTCCTAGACCTGTTGCCCGTACCGCCGCGAGAACTGGTAGACCAGCGACGCCAGGCCGGCCAGGCTCAGGCTGAGCATGATACAGAAGGCCGCCACCTTGGACAACTCGGCGTCCTCCCAGAGATCCAGGATGGTCGCGGCCACCACCTCTGTCCCCGGGCCGTACAGCATGACCGGGATGCCCAGCTCCCGGAACGAGCTCAGGAAGACGAAGATCCAGCCGGCCACCAGGGCCGGCAGGATCAAGGGCGCGACGATCCGGGCGATCGCCTGCCACCACGAAGCCCCGCTCATGTGGGCGCTGTCCTCCAGCTCGTGGTGCAGACTGAGCAGGCCGGCCGAGCTGTAGCGGACGCCGTAGGGCAGGTAGTGAGCGATGAAGGCGAGCATGAGAATCCACAGCGTGCCGTAGACGGGCAGCGGGATGACGAGGTAGGTCCGCGCCAGGGCGATGCCCAGCACAATGCTCGGGATGACCAGCGGCAGCGTGGCCAGTTGATCGAGCCGTACCGCGCCTTTCACCCGGGCGCGAATCACCAGCCAGGCGACGAGCAGGGTGAGCACCATGGTCACCGTGGCCGCCGTGGTGCTGACGGCCAGGGAGTTGCGGATGGACCGCAGGATCATGTCATCGGCCAGCGCGGAGGCGTAGCTCTGCAGGCTGACCGTGCTCAGGGCCTGCACCGTCGGCGCGCTGTAGTAGGGCACCAGCGAGGCCCAGACCAGGGGGAAGAGCGGCAACAGCACCAGGAGCGGGAGCAGGAGCAGCGCAAGGCCCGCCAGGATTCGCCAGCGGCCGAGGTCCAGCCTGGCCGGGCGAAAGCCCTTGCCGGTAATCGTGGCGAACTGCTGCGCGTGCCTGGTCGCCCGGTAGTACGGGTAGAAGGCCAGGAGCACCAGCGCCATGAGCGCGACCGCGAACGCGCTGGCCACGCCGTAGCTCGGGTGGACCGCCATCCGTATCTCGAGATAGATGCGCGAGGTCAGCACGAAGACCCGGGCCGGCATACCGACCATGGCCGGCACCTCGAAGCTCTCCAGCACCTTGATGAACGAGAGCAGGAACACGGCGGCCATAGTCGGGAAGGCGAGCGGGAGGGTCACGCGCAGGGTTGCCTGGAAAAGGTTCGCGCCGTTGGCGAAGGCCGACTCCTCGAGCGCCGGGTCCATGGCGCGCAGGGGTGGGCCCAGGAACAGGAAGGCGACCGGTGTCCAGAGCAGCGCCTCCACGACGATCATGCCCGCCATCGAGAAGATGTTGAGCACCGGGAGGCCGAACAGCGCCTGAGCCCACACGTTCAGCAGGCCCGCGTCCGGCCCGAGCAGCAGGATCCAGCCCAGCACCTTGACCACGATCGGGATAGAGAGGGAGGTGAACGCAGCCAGGTAGGCAACCCCGCGGAAGGGCGCGTTGGTGCGCTCGGCCAGCCACGCCAGGGCCGTCCCGAGGACCACCGCCACGCTGGCGCTGCCCAGGGCGAACACCAGGGAGTTGCCGAGCACCTGGAGCTCCCGCGCTCCCGACAGGATGGTCGCGAAGTTCTTGAGCGTCAGCGGTCCACTGCGGACGCCTTCAACCTCGGTGACGCTGGTCAAGAACAGGAAGAACAGCGGCGGCAGCACCAGCCAGGCGAGCACCAGCAGCAGCACCACCGCCAGCCACTGCAGGAAGCTGAGCCCGGCGAGCCACGCCGCCACTCGCCTGATCGGCGAGCGCGGCGTGGCCATCGTGGCGGGTGTGTCGAGTACGGCCATGAGCGATCAGCCGTCAGCCGTCAGCCGTCAGTAGTCCACTGACTACTGACAGCTGACGGCTGACTACTCCTAGGAACCGCCCCGCACCAGGTACTTCTCGAACAGGTCCTGCCAGGTCTTGCGATCCTTGTCGTAGTTCTTCTGCAGGGCCATGTTGAGCACTTCGTAACGCTGGCCACCTTCGCCGAGCGCGGCCGAGCCGTAGTCCTGCTTGAGCGTGATCCGTTGCCCGCCACCCTCCTCGGTCGACAGGATGAAGTCGATGAGCAGCATGGCCCCGTACGGGTGCGGGGCGTTCCTGGCGAGGGCCAGCGTGGCCGTGATCGGCACGATGGGCCTGGCGATGGCGAGATCGATCGGCGCGCCCTTGCGCTGGTTCAGGAGGATGTCCTTGGTGTAGAGCAAGGGCGTCAGTGGCACCGCCCCGGCAACGACCTGGGCGGCGAGCGCGGTGGTCGATCCGCCCAGCACGCGCACCTCCTGGGCGGAGAGCTTCTTCATGTAGTCCTCGCCCCTGCTCTGGAGGATCATGCCCACCCAGTCGATGGCGGCGCCCGAGGGCGTGATCGACATCTTGCCCTTCCACTTCGGGTTGAGCAGGTCGTCCCAGCTCTTGGGCGCGTCGTTCTTGGAGATGGCGTTGGTGTTGAAGGCGATGGTCGGGTAGAGCTGCCAGGTCTGGACATAGGTGCAGACGCGGCAGTCAGCCGGCAGCTTCGCGTCGCCCGGGATCTTGTCGGCGGAGGGCGAGGAGTACGGCTCGAAGACGTCGGCCTCCACCAGCTCCGCTACGTTCGGCAGGCTCTGCTCGACCACGTCGGCGCTGTAGTGCCCAGCCTTGAACTCCTGCACCAGGCGTCGCCCGAGATCCTCGGGGTCGGCTCGGAAGTAGTCCACTGCCAGGAAGGGATACTTCTTGATGAAGGCGTCCATGATCGGGTCGCCCAGCGTGGCCTTGATGGTCGAGGCGTACCAGGTGATCTTGCCTTCCTTCTTCGCACCCTCCTCCAGGATCTTCTGGCGGTCGGGCCCGCTGTACTTGGCGAGCTGCTCGACTGTGGAGGGAGGTTGTTTCGCGGCCGGTTCTTGCGCCGGCTTGGCCGCGGCTCCCGGCTGCGGCGCCTGCGGCGCGGCCGTGGGGCTGGGCGCCGCTGGAGCGCAGGCAACCAGCATGGCCGTGGCCAGGAGCACCAGCGCCCGGCATCGCTGCCTGAAGTTCCAGTGAGCCATGGGGAAACCTCCTCGAACGCAAAGGTTGGCGTGGCCAGGAATCGCTTGGAGTCGGCACCGCAGAGGGGGTCTGTCGCCGCTCAGCCCCCTCTGGCGCAGGATGGAAACGGCTGGTGTGCATTCTGGTGAAGATGGTCCGCCGTGTCAAGACGTCGAGGTGGACGGACGATTCCTGAGTAGCCCGTGGCCTGGTCGGGCGCGGTGGGGCGAAGCGGGCGCCGACCAACGCCGGGACGAGTTCCAGGGCGTGAGGGGCGCCTGGCTGGCCCCTGCGCTACGATCCCCGTGCGCAACGATGTCTGGATCTTTATGCAGCCCTCAGGAGGCCGACTCTCCGGATGACGAGCCCTTGCTGTGCCCGTCCTCGCGCACTTCCGTCCGAAACTGGCGGATGCCTCTGCCGATCCCGCCGATCAGGTCTCCCACACGGCTCGCGCCGAACACCACCACGACGATGAGCAGGATGACGAGCACCTCGGTTGAGCCAAGCGTAGGCATAGCGTTACCTCCCGTCGCAAAGTTCGCCCAATTCTGGTACAGAGGCGGCCCCGAAGCTGGTGAGCCGATGCACCTGGTACAGGCGCCGCTGGAAGTCCTCGATCTTCCGCTGCTGGACGACCAGGATGCCCAGGTAGACGGCTACCGTCTCGACCACCTGGATCTCGCCCGGGAGGAACGCGCGGCCGCGCCCGCCCACGACGAAGAGCCCGCCGAGCACCTCCTGGTCGCACGCCAGCGGAACGGCCATGCCCTGCCCCTCGGCCGTCGGCTGCGGGAAGCGCTCGTGCCCGGTCTCGAAGACCGCGCGTCGTCGCGACGCGACCGTTCTAACGAGCGTTGCGGGCGCCGCTCGGGCCTCCAACTGCGCGACCAGCCACTGGGGAAGCCCAAAGGATGCGCACAGACGCAGCCGGCCCTCCGCATCGAACAGGTAGACCCCGGTGGCATCGGCCCGCACCAGGCGCGCCAGGTGGCGCAGCGCCTCGCCTACAACCCTGTGGCGCTCCAGCGGGGGGGGGGGGG
>JACQUR010000169.1 GCA_016210245.1 Chloroflexota bacterium | reverse complement strand
GAACTGGGCCATGCGCCAGTTGTTCAGCATCTTGCCGCCGCGCATGGTGTCGCGGAAGTGGACCTTCCAGTTGTCCTCCGGGTAGACGTTGCCCAGGGCCGCGGCGATGCCGCCTTCGGCCATGACCGTGTGGGCTTTGCCGAGCAAGGACTTGCAGACGAGGGCCGTCCTGGCCCCCTGAGCCGAGGCCTCGATGGCCGCGCGGAGTCCTGCGCCGCCCGCGCCAACCACGATGACATCGTACTCATGGGTTTCATATCTGTTCTCTGGAGCCATCAAAAGAACCTCACATCCTGGATGATGCCCATGGCGAGCAGGCGGACGTAGAGATCGGCCAGCGCCACGCCGAACAGGCTGATCCAGGCGTAGAGCTGGTGGTGCTCATTCGCCCGGGTGATGATGTGCCACAGGCGGTAGCGGAGCGGCGCCCGGTGGAACTGGTTCAGGTAGCCGCCGCACAGGTGGCGGGCGAAGTGGCAGGACAAGGTGTAGAACGACAGCAGTGCCGAGTTGGCCAGCAGCACCAGCGTCCCCAGGCCCATGCCAAAGGCGACGCCACCACTGGCAGTGGGGAAGCGGAAGGCCTGGATCACGTCCCACCACAGGAAGATCACCACCAGCACCGCCGGCCAGAAGAAGTAGCGGTGGATGTTCTGGAGCAGGAAGGGGAAGCGGGTCTCGCCGCTGTAGCCCTTCGCCGCATCCGGCACCGCGCAGGCTGGAGGCGCCCAGAAGAACGAGCGGTAGTAGGCCTTGCGATAGTAGTAGCAGGTGGTCCGGAACCCGAGCGGGATCCAGAAGATGAGGAGCGCGGGCGTTAGCGTCCACCAGGTGCCGATGATGGGCAGGCTCACGTGCGCGCAGTTCGCCGCCAGACAGGGCGAGTAGAAGGGCGACAGATAGGGCGCGGCGTGGTAGTAGGCGCCCTGCAGCATCGCCCAGGTCGTGTAGATGATAAAAGACCCGAGGACCAGGACCACGATGAGCGGCTCGAGCCACCAGGTATCTCGGCGCTCCGTCCCCTGGGGAACCGGACGTCGCACCGCCCTCACAGCCTCTGATGTCACTGTTTACCCTCCTCGCTTTGTTGGAGTGACGAGCGCCTGGGCGGACACGCAGGTCCGCTCCTACTCAGCCCTCATCACTCATCACTCGCCACTACTCCGGGCGCCTGGGAAAAGGCGCCGATCGCCAGCAACAGGAAGAAGAATACCCACCGAGGCGATGATAATAGGTGGCGATCCGGGCGCCGTCAACTGGCGCGCTGGCGCGGAGCCTGGGCTGCCGCCCTGAAAGGCGGGCCTCACCCCCAGGGCTGATCGCTGCGCTGGCCCGCTCGCCCGAGCCTGGGCTGCCGCCCTGAAAGGCGGGCCTCACCCCCAGGGCTGATCGCTGCGCTGGCCCGCTCGCCCGAGCCTGGGCTGCCGCCCTGAAGGACGGACCTCACCCCCAGGTCCGCCCTTCAGGGCGGCAGCTTCTCCCTGAAGGACGAAGATACGCCAGCTTTCTACTCTACCCAGGATGCACGAGAAAGGCAAAGAGATACGACTTCTCGGTATAATAGGAAGCACCTATGGAACTGCACCAACTCCGCTACTTCCTGGCCGTCGCGCGCCACCACCACTTCAGCCGGGCCGCGCAGGAGCTGCGCGTCGCCCAGCCCTCGGTCAGCCAGCAGATCCAGAAGCTGGAGAGCGAGCTGGGCGTGCGGCTGCTGGACCGCACGCGCGGCGGAGTCGTCTTGACCGAGGCCGGCCAGGCCTTCCTGCCCCGCGCGCAACACGCCCTGGAGCAGTTGCAGGAAGCCCGCCTCGAGCTCGAGGAGCTGTCCGGGCTGCGGCGGGGCCATCTCGCCCTCGGCGCAACCCCCTCGGTTGGGGCCCACGTGCTGCCCGCTGCGCTGGCAGCCTTCCGCGCTCGCCATCCGGGCATCCAGTTGAACGTCCGCCAGGCTGGCTCGCTGGCGCTGCTGCAGCAGGTCGCCGCGGGTGAGCTGGACGTGGCCATTGCGATCCTGCCCTTCAACGAGCCGACGTTGGAGGCGCTGCCGCTCTTCACGGACGAGCTGGTGCTGGCAGTACCGCCAGGCCATCCCCTGGAGCACGCGCCATCCATCCCGCTACGCGCTCTGGCGGCCGAGCCGTTTGTCCTCTATCAGGAAGGGTATGACCTGCGGGAGGTCGTGCTGGCCGCCTGTCGGCGGGCCGGCTTCGAGCCGCGCGTGGCCCTGGAGGGGGGCGAGACGGACAGCGTCCCCCGCTTCGTGGCAGCCGGGCTGGGCGTCGCTATCCTGCCCCGGATGGTGGCGGAGGGGATGGGTGAGCCGCCCTGGGTGCGCCTCTCCGAACCGCGCCTCACCCGTACCCTGGGCCTGGCCTGGCGGCGCGACCGTTACCAGTCGTCCGCCAGCCGTGCCTTCCAGGCCCTGTTCAAGGCCTTCGTCTCAGAGCGGCTGAAGCCGACTTTGCTAGAATCGAAGTAGCCAGTAGTCAGTAGTCAGTGGTCAGTGGTCGGCAGCACTGACCACTGACCACTGGCCCCTGGCCCCTGACCACTGCTATGCCACCTGTACGGCTCATCTGCAACGACTGCGGCAACCGCGTCTGGCTGGACGAGGCGGCGGCGCGCGTGTGCCGCGACTGCGGCGGTCCCCTACGCGCCATGGGCCGGCTGGAAGGGCTGGTCGACCGCTGGTTCGCTCCGCCCGACCAGAACAGCTCGGAGCTGTGCCACCGCCACACCCAGATGATCGAGCTGATGTGGACCGCGGGCGACCGCGCCCACGAGCTGTACCTGGTCGTGCAGCCCCGCGGCGTCTCGTACTCCGGCTTCATCCGTCGCGTGACCGAGGTGGTCTGTCGGGGCATCGAGGAGGGCTGGGTGGAGGTGCGCCTGCCCAACGCTCCCGTGCGCGACGACTCCGCCTACCAGCTCACCTTCCTCGACCCTGAACGCTTCGCCGACGAGGTCGGCAAGCTGTTCCCGGATAAGCAGTAGTCCGCAATCAGCAGCCAGCAGTCAGTGGTTACAACCACTGACTGCTGGCTGCTGATTGCGGACTCCTTCGCTTTTGACAAGCGCGCCCGCGCCGCTTACACTCGCTCAGCAGTGGGCCACCAGACAATCACGCCTGGGTCGTCAGTACAGCCACTGACCACTGACCACTGACCACTGGTGAAGGAGGGAACGTCGCGTGCTGAAGGATCTACGCAGTTTCCTGCGGCTGTTGGAGCAGAGGGAGGACCTGGTCCACATCGCCGAGCCCGTCTCGCCCCGCTTCGGCGTTGCGGCGGGCATCCGCAAGACGTCGGACCTCAAGGGGCCGGCCCTGTGGTTCGACCACGTGATCGGGTCGTCCATGCCGGTGGTAGGCGGCGTGTACGCGGCCCGCCGGCGCGCGCTCTGGGGCCTGGAGATCGGGAGCACCGAGATCGCCTCGCTCTCCGAGTGGTTCATGCGCGGCCTCAGGAACCCGATTCCCCCGAAAGTGGTCGGCGATGGCCCCTGCAAGGAGGTCATCCTGAAAGGCGACGAGGCCGATTTCGGCCGCCTGCCCATCTGCACTCACAACGCCGACGACGCGGGCGCCTTCATCACCATGGGCATCCAGTTCGCGGTACACCGGACGTACGGCCCGAACGCCTCTATCAGCCGCATGCAGATCTTCGACGGCCAGACCGCGGGCGTGCTGAGCCCGCAGGCGCAGCAGCTTGGCATCTACTTCGCCGATGCGGAAGCGCGGGGCGAGCCGCTGCAGGTGGCGGTGGCCATCGGCAACGACCCCTACGTGACCTTCTGCTCGCAGATCCAGGGCAACATCTACCTGGACGAGCTGACCGTGGCCGGGGGCTGGATGGGCGAGCCGGTCGAGGTGGTGCGCTGCGAAACCATCGACGTTTGCGTGCCGGCGACGAGCGAGCTCGTGATCGAGGGCGAGATGGTGCCCGGCGAGCGCCGAGAGGAGGGCCCCTTCGGCGAGTACCCGGGCTACTACGGCCCGCCGGGCAAGCGCCCTATTTTCCGCCTCAAGGCCATCACCCATCGGCGCGATCCCATCTACCTGGCCGGCCTCACCGGCCGGCCGACCACCGACAATCACGTGATGCGGCAGATCCCGTTCGAGGCGATCATGTACGACCGGCTGCGGCAGATCTGCCCGACCATCAAGGACGTGTGCGCCACCGATGGCAGCGCCACCAAGCACGTCGCCATCTCCATTCGCCAGACCTTCGCCTCGCAGGCGCGGGACGTGATGCTCGCCGCCCTCACCGTGGAGCGCATTCGGCCCAAGCTGGTGGTCGTAGTGGACGACGACATCGACGTGCGCGACCCGGAGCAGGTGGAGTGGGCGCTGGCCTTCCGCGTCCAGGCCGACCGCGATATCGCCATCTTCCCCCGCGGCATCGGCCAGAACCTCGATCCCTCCACCCCCGTGCCCGGGGTTGGCACGGTCATGGCCATCGACGCGACCCGGCCCTTCGGCGCGTCGTTCTGGAAAGTGGCCGAGGTGCCCGGCGCCGACCGCTTCGCCATCCCGGGCTGGACCGACGCCGACGGGAAGGCGGTGCGAACGGGCTAGTAGTGTCCTCTTCCCCGTGAAGTGAGAAGTACTGTCCGAGCCGCGATCCTTCGACAGGCTCAGGATGAGCGAGGACCCCGGGGGCCGCTTACCCTGAGCCCGTCGAAGGGCCTCACGGTCGCAGCTCGGATAGCTCACCCCACGATTCAGGAGTCACAGAGCGCTGGCCCTGGCGGCCTACCGGCCGCGGGGCGGTTCTCGTCCAGAATGAGCGAGTTGGCGCAAGATGTCTGGTCGGGGTCGTCGATATCCGTCACATCTCATCTCTCCCGATGAGGTCAAGGACTGGCTGGCAGACTCGGTCAATAAACGGATCACATTTCACCGCACCGCGCGCTTGGCGGCTGAGGAGATCATCAAGCACGGGGTCGACATCTCCCGCTCACGTATTGGTGCTTACGGCCAGGGGTTCTACACGACCACCGATCCAGAGGGGCTCCCCGGTGATACGATCCTGGAAGTGACGATTCGATTGCTGAAACCGCTCGTGGGCGATAGTGAAGCGGTTGGCTCGCTTGCCGACGAAGTAGCGCTGCGTGTCTCTGGCCGCTCAGCTATCACCCGGCCGACGGCACACCTGATACGCCAGGAACTCCTGAACCGGGGGTATGATGGTATGATTATCCGGGATGCGGGCGGTGATGGCATCGACTTTGTCGTGGCCTTACTCGGAGAGACCGTCAAGGTGGTGGAGCGATGAACTGGGAGCCGTCTCAGCGCTTCGAAGACTGGCCGGGTTGCTTCGAGTGCGCGCACTACCGACATGGCCGCTGTGCGGCCTATCCGAAGGGGATTCCGCTGCCCATCCTGTCGGGTGAGGTAGATCACATGGTCCTTCGCCCCGGGCAGGTTGATGAGATCGTCTTTGAGCCGATGGATGTGGAGCACTTCCGCCGTACGGGAAAGCGAGTGCCGGCCAGGGCCACGGCGCATCATGGCGGCGCTTGACGCCTGGGTAACGTTGCTCTGACTCCAGACTGAAGCCGGGGCGGGATCCGGGCGCTGCGATAAGCATGTCCCCCGGAGAGGACCGTTCACCACGGAGACACGGAGTCACGGAGCTTTTTTTGAGAAGACTCCGTGTCTCCGTGGTGAGCGTCTCCCCGCCAGCGAAACCAGCGCGGAGAAGGCTGCCTGACTCAGGCTCGGTGCTGAACCATGCCAGGGCATCGGGACCGGACTGGTGGGGCGGGCGTCTCGGCCCGCCCGTGGCCCGGCGGGGCGGGCTGGCGGGCAGAGCCGCCCGCCCCACCAGT
>JACQUR010000163.1 GCA_016210245.1 Chloroflexota bacterium | reverse complement strand
TTGGGGCCGCCGGCCCGGTCGGCCCGCCGCCCCGCGGGCGGCTGTGCGTGGTGACCAGAGGGCGGGAGGAGAGCTGCTGGCCGGCCCCCTGGCCACCACGCTCTGCCGCCCTCGGGGCGGCGGGCAGACAGGGCCGTCTGCCCCTACGACCTCTACGCACCAGCGGGCAGACCGGGCCGTCTGCCCCTACGACCTCTACGCACAAGAACTGGGCACAGCCCCCGCGCTACGATCTTCCCCGTGCAACAGGTAAGATATCCGTGCGGCGATCGGGAGCGTGAGCGTTCGGCTACCAGCTTGGGCCTGGTCGGCTCGGCCCCGAGCGTCGCCAGGCAACGCACGCACCGAGTGGGGAGGTGGAGCTGTGGTGGAACTGCTGGATCTGGCCGTCGTCGGCGGGCGCGTGGTGACGCCGGAGGGCGTCTGGCCGGCTGAGGTGGGCATCGCCGGAGAGCGGGTGGCAGCCATTAGCGCGCCGGGCAGCCTGCCGCCGGCCCGCCAGACGATCGACGCCCGGGGGGACTACGTGCTGCCCGGCCTGGTCGACCCGCACACCCACCCCGGCAACTTCCGCGCGCTTGCCCCGGATGTGGTCTCCGAGACGCGCAGCGCCGCGGTGGGCGGTGTGACTACCATGCTGGGAACGGTCAAGGCGACCAGGATGGGCTACGAAACCCGCGAGGTCTCGCGCCCGGAGGACGTCGTCTCCTACTTGCGCGTCTTCGAGGTCGGGCGACGCATCGCCGAAACCGAGGCGCACGTGGACCTGGGCTACAGCTTCTACATTATGACCCGCGAGCAGGCCCAGGAGATCCCAGCCTACGCGCAAGAGTGCGGCGTCCGCTCGTTCAAGTTCCGCCTGCTCAACCCGCCCACGTCCGACTCGGGAGCGCGGGTAGGCATCCCGCTGTACCCGGACGAGGGCACCGTGTTTCTGGGCTTCAAGCGCTGCGCGGAGGTCGGGGCGCTGGCCATGGTCCACGCGGAGAATGGCCAGGTCATCCAGGCCGTGGGAGCCGAGCTGGCGGCCGGCAAGCGGGGACTGGAGGCGTGGGAGGCGCGCTTCCCCGGCACGCTCGAAGCCTCGGAGATCCGCAAGTCGGCCGTGTTCGCTCGAGCGCTGGGAGCACACTACTACGCCGTCCACGTCAGCTCGGTCGAGGGCCTGCAGGCAGTGCGGAGCGCCCGGGCCGAAGGCGGCGCAGTCACGGCCGAAACCTGCCCCCAGTACCTGGTCCTGAACCTGGAGAGCCACGCCGACCAGGGGCCAATGGCCAAGTTCAACCCACCCGTGCGCCACCGCGCCGATACCGAGGCCCTCTGGAGCGGGCTGGCCGACGGCACCATCCAGTGCCTGGGCTCGGACCACGTGCCCAACCTGCGCGCGCGGAAGGTGCCGGATGGCAGCGTCGAGCGAGCCGTCGCCGGCTCGGGCGGCGTGGCAACCCTGCTGCCGCTCCTGTGGACCATGGGCGTAGCCGCGGGCCGGCTTGGCCTGGAGCGGTTGGTGGAGCTGTGCTGCCGCGAACCCGCCCGGGCCTTCGGCCTCTACCCGCGCAAGGGTGCGCTGCAGCCGGGCTCCGACGCCGACCTGGTGATCGTCGACCCCGCCCGTCGCCAGGCGGTTGACCCGCTGCGCCTGCACTCCTGGGCCGACTGCTCCGCTTACGAGGGCCTGGAGCTCATCGGCTGGCCCCGTCTCACCCTGCTGCGAGGCACGGTGGTGGCCGAAAACGGCCAGCCGGTCGGTCCACCCCGGGGCCGCTACCTGGCCCGGGCGCTGGCCTGAGCCCACTGCCCCGTTCCTCGCGCCCCGAACTGCACCCGCCACTGTCCGGCCGCCCGCCCGAGTTGACAGCTATCCGTTCCCGGCCGGCGCACTGACAGGCGGTGCGGGACAGGAGGTCGTGGCAGGCAGGGCGGCTACCTGGCGCAGGGTACACAGAGCATCCAGACTGGTGACGCTGCCGCTGCCGTTCACATCCGCGCTCCGATAGGTGTAGCCACTGGCCAGGGTCCCGCTCTGGCCATCGGGGTTAGCCAGCACCACGTCCACCGTGGTGGCCAGCATCGCCGCCGGACAACTGCTGGTGGCCGGCAGACTCGCCACGGCCCGCAGGATGCACAGCGCGTCCAGGCTGGTCACGCTGCCGCCGCCGTTGACGTCGCCGATCAGCCGCAACTGGCCGTTCAAGGCGCCGCTGGTGTAGCGCTCGGGGCTGCGGGGCGCCGTCGCAGTGAGCGAGCTGGCGCTGCCCACAACCACGTTACTCGCTGGCAGGCTGCCCGTCAGGTGGGAGAAGGCCACCGTCGCCCCAGCCTGGAAGTTGGCGCCCGCGATCGTGACCGAGGTACCGCCTCGCACCGAGCCAGTGGTGGGGGTGACGGCCGCGACCGTGGGGGCTGGAGCGGCGCCCGCTGTGTACTGCCACACCTCCCCGCCCTGGGCCGAGTTGGAGGTGCCAATGAACAGGCCCAGGTTGAGGACCGCCACCGAGTTGTCCCAGAAGGACTCGGCGTTGTTGCTGTCCCCGAAGCCGGCGAAGCCGACCTGCTGCCAGTCGCCGGGGTTGCCGGTGCCGCTGCGCCAGACCTCCAGCCCGGTGGTCGCGTTGCCCAGCACCAGGTAGAGTTGGCTGCCCAGCACCTCCAGCCCGCTCTGCCCGCCGGAGTTGAGGTTGCCGGAGCCGTTGTCCACCACCTTCACCCAGTCGGTGCCGTCGCACGCCTGGCAGCGCCACACCTGGCCCCAGGCCGTCCCGGAGTTGCCGTAGGTGCTGGCGTAGAGCGCACCGTTGAAGACCGCGAGGCCCGTGACGCCCCGGTTGTTGGTGGACCCGAAGCCGTCGGCGTTGACCTGGGTCCAGGCCAGGCCGTCGGCCGTGCGCCACACCTCCCCGCCGGTCGTCGTGTTGTAGGTTCCGGCGTAGAGGAAGCCATTGAAGACGGAGAAGGCCAGCCCGACCGCGTTCCTGGTGTCGCCAGCGCCGCTGCCCAGCACGCGGCTCCAGGTGCCGGCGTCGCCGCTGCTGCTGCGCCAGACCTCCGTGCCCAGGCTGCCGCTTCTCCACGTGGCCGCGTAGAGCTGGTTGTTGAAGACGGCGAAGCGGAAGACCTCCAGGTTGGAGGGATCGCCGAAGCCTGCCACGGCCACCTGCTCCCAGGTGCCGCCATCGGTGCTCCGCCACACCTGCCCGCCACGGCTGGCGCTGGTGGCGTAGTCCCAGCTCCTGGTCCCGGCGTAGAGCCGGCCGTTGAACTCCACCAGGTGATCGATGCCCGCGTTGGTGGGGTCGCCAAAGCCGTTGACGGTCACGGCCACCCAGTCCCCGCCGCCGCTGCCCCGCCAGAGTTGCGCCCCGCTGCCGCTGGAGTTGTGGGTGCCCGCGTAGAGCTGCCCGCCGAAAGGCGCCAGGGACCTGATGGCCGAGTTCTTCGGGTTCCCAAAGCCGTTGAGGTTGCGCTGCACCCAGTCCGGGACGCCGGGGGCGTACTTCTGGACGCGGTGGTTGGTCCTATCGGCCGCGTAGAGGTTGCCCGCGCTGTCGAGAGCCAGCCCCTCGACATTGCGCGTCTGGCCGGTGCGGTTGCCCCCACTGCCCCCGATGGTGGTCAGATAGGCGCCGCTGGTGTCGAACACCTGCACCCGTCCGCCGGACTGGTCGGCCACGTACAGGCGGCCCGCGGCATCCACGCTCACAGCGTATGGACTGCTCAGGTGGCCGAAGTCACTCCCCGCGACGCCGCTCTCGCCGATCGTGCGCACGTAGGCCCGGCTGCTGTTGAAGACCTGGACGCGCTGGTTGTCGCGGTCCGCGACGTAAAGGTTGCCCGCCACATCGACCGCCACGTCCCAGGGGCTCCAGAAATGGGCATTGTCCGAGTCCGACAGCCCGGTGGTTCCGAGCGCAGCCACGTAGACACGATTGCTGTCGTAGATCTGCACGCGGTGGTTGTCCCTGTCGGCCACGTAGATGGTCCCGCTCGAGTCCACCGCCACGCCGTTGGGATACTTGAACTGGTAGCTACCCGTGCCATACCCGGTGCCCAGGGTGGCGGCGTAGGTGCCGTCGGGGTTGAAGACCTGGACACGGTGGTTGCCGGAGTCAGCTACGTAGGCGCGTCCTGCGGCGTCCAGGTCCACGTCGTTGGGCTCGTTGAAGTGCGCGCTGTCGGAGCCCGATACGCCGGCCTGGCCGATCGTCCACTGCGGGGCGCCAGCAGCATCCAGCTTGAGCAGCCGGTGCCCACGTTGCTCGACCAGGTACAGGCTGCCATCGGCGGCCACGGCTGCGCCTGCTGGCCGGTGGTAGTGGAGAGCATCGGTGAGGTACGGGACGCCGGTGGTGCCGTAGGTGCGCACGTAGGCCAGACTGCTGCTGAACTGCTGCACCCGGGTATTGCCCCGGTCGGCTACGTAGATGCTCCCCGCGGAGTCCACGGCCACGTCAGTCGGCTGGTTGAACTGCGTGTTGCTCAACCCGGCCGAGCCGGTGCCGAGGGTAGCCAGGTAGGCACGGGTGGCCCGGTCGAAGAGCTGCACGCGGTGGTTGTTGTAGTCGGCCACGTAGATCCGGCTGGCGTCGACATGCACGCCGATGGGCCAGTTGAAGTGGGCGCTGTCGAAGCCGGAGACTCCTGAGACGCCAAGCGTGGCCACATAGACGTGGCTCGCGTTGAAGACCTGGACGCGATGGTTGCCCGCGTCGGCCACGTACAGGTTGTCCGCGCTGTCGATGGCAACGTGGCGCGGGTCCTTGAAGTGGGCATTGTCCGAGCCGGAAACCCCCGCCACCCCAATGGTCGCCAGGTAGGCGCCGCTGCTGGTGAAGACCTGGACACGATGGTTGTCGCGGTCGCTTACGTAGAGGTTGCCCGTGCTGTCGAAGGCGAGGCCGTGCGGGCTGTCGAAGTGGCTGTTGTCCGATCCGGAGGTCCAGTCCTGCCCGAGTTTGCTCACGTAGGCGCCGCTGGAGTCGAACTTGGCGACGACGTGGACGTTGCCATCCACCAGCCACACGTTGCCGCCGCTATCCACGGCCACGTCCGCGACCCAGTCGAGCGATTGGCCGCTGGCTCCGTAGCGGAAGCCGGCTCGCCCGATCTGCCGCGCGAAGGTGCCGTCGCCGGTGAACTTGAGCGCGCGCAAGCCGTACGAGTCGGCGATCCAGACGTTCGTCCCATCGGTGCCCAGGCCGTAGGGCCAGTTGAGGTAGGCGGTGTCCTCGAAGTAGGCCACCTCGGTCTGGCCGAAGGTCTGCACGTAGCGGAAGCTGAGGCCCGGCTGGCCGAGGGCGATCGGGGTGGGCGTGGCAACGGCCGGAACTGGAGCGGCGCGGGGAGCGCTGCTCCGATGCTCGCCAGCTTGCTGGGCCGAGACAGGTCCGCCGATGCCGATGGCCCACAGGACAGCCAGCAAGAGGACCAGGGTGCCAGCGGCTCGCAGGGGCCGCGTCGCTCCTGAAGTGTGCGGTGGCTGCGCAAGCAGGGAACGTGTCATCGCCGCTACCTCCCTACCCAGCTATGTCAGACGTTGTCGAACTCCTGATGCACGTCTCTGTTGGTGCATAGTCCACCACTGCTCGGAACGGTGTCAAGGAACGAACCGCGGCGCATGGGCTCGTGTCACCCGGCGCCAAGCCGAGCCGCGATCCTTCGGCAGGCTCAGGATGAGCGTAGGCTCCGCACATCCTGAGCCTGCCGAAGGATCGCGGCTCGGCTTGGTCGCGGCGGGGCGGACTGCCGTCAAGGGATTCCCGGGAGCGGATTGGAGCGGATTGGAACGGATTGCTGTCAACGGATTTCTGGGAACGGATTGAGCGGATTGGAACGGATTG
>JACQUR010000167.1 GCA_016210245.1 Chloroflexota bacterium | reverse complement strand
GCCTAACACCCAGGCCCGCCCTTCAGGGCGGCGGCTCCCCCACTCAATGGCGGACACCCCTCAATGGCGGACACCCCCTCGCGCCAGGGTGCGGTGCCCGATCAGCAGCAGCGCGCTGGCGACCACCAGGCTGGCCAGGCTCAGCCCGAGCCCCAGAGTGAAGGAGCGCGGCTCGTAGCGCAGCTCGACCAGGTGCGCGCCGGGCGGCACCGGGACAGCCTGGAAGGCGTAGTTGGCCCGCAGCACCGCCACCGGCTGGCCGTCCACCGTAGCGCGCCAGCCGGGCGCCCACGACTCGGTGACCACCAGGTAGCCCGGCGCGGCCGCGTCCAGGCGAGCCAGCAGGTGCTCGGGCTGGGGACGTTCCACCTGAGCCGGGACCGGGCCGCCCGCGCCGGCCAGCGGCTGCGCGCCCGGGCCCGGGGCCAGCGCCACCTCCGCCCGCGGGTCGAAGCTCTCGTCCGCCAGGCGCTCCAGGGCGTCCGCGTCGTCCAGCACCTCGGCGCGAGAAACCAGGTAAGCGCGGGGCAGGGCATCGCGGAGCTGGTAGACCTTCAGGTCGAAGAAGGTGGTGCGCTCGAGCCGATCGCTGAGCACCAGGGAGTGGGCCTGCTGGTGCTGGTCATCGATCAGGGTGAGCGCCTTCAGCACCAGCCTGCCCTCGGGGGCGCTGCCCCGCACCGCCACCTCGCTCAGCGCCGTGGGGCGGATCGACTGGCGGGCGTGGTAGTCCCAGCGCCCGTCGACGTACCAGCGCCCCAGCGCCTTCGGCGTCCGGGTGGTCTCAGGTGGCCGCTCCTGCTCGTAGCCCGTTTCCAGGCCCAGCCGCAGCGGCAGTTCCTGCACGCTGCCATCCACGCCCTGCAGCACCACCCGTCCCACCTCTGTCCCGTCTGGCAGCGGCGGGCCGTCGAAGGTGCTGACCACCCCAAGGGCGGTAGCCTGGACCTCCGGTAGGCGCCGCAGCGCGGTGGCCTGGCCGGGCGCCAGTGGCACGGCCAGCGCGCGGTCGTGCGGCACGCCGTCCACGGTGGCGTCGCGGATGTTCGAGGCCAGCACGGAGCGCACCCCCAGCAGGTCGAGCAGGCGGGGCGGCGGTACGAACTCCAGCCGGCTGCGCCACACCCCGTCGCTGCGCACCGCCTCGGCCGGCATGAGCAGCTTGCTCAACTCGACGAAGCGCTGCCCGGGCAGGACGCCGCCATCGTAGCCATCGGCGCTGGCCAGGCCGTAGAGCAGGGGGAGGTTGGGAGTGAGGATCTCGGTGTGCTTGACCCCAACCAGGTAGTTCAGCAGCGCGCGCGGGTGCAGCCAGGCGTAGCGCTGCCGGTAGTCCGGGGTCTCCTTGATCTCGTACACGTCCGTGGCCGCGCTGAGCACCCGCCCCGGGGGTGCGGCCTGGATGAAGCGAGTGGAGTCGCGCGGCATAGCGTAGAAGTCGGCGGGCACGGCGTAGCGGAAGGGCAACTCCGATGGCGCGAGCCACAGCTCCGCTGCGGCGACGAAGATGAGCAGGCCGCTCAGGGCGTTCCGCCAGCGATGCCCGCCGCGGATGGCGACCAGCAGCAGCACGCCCGCCGCCCCGAGCGCCAGCCACACCACCACCAGGCGCCGCGGGACCGGCTGGGCGAACTGCGGCATCCAGAGGCCGGCCACGCCCACGAGCGCCGCCACGCCCGCAAGGCGAGCCCAACCTGCCCTCACCCTGACCCTCTCCCAGGGGGAGAGGGAACCATTTCCCTCTCCCCCTGGGAGAGGGTCAGGGTGAGGGCGCAGGGAGGGGGAGTGCCGGTTGCCCAGGTGCATCCGCGCCCACTCCAGCCCCAGGGCTGCCAGGGTGGCGGCGCCGAAGGTGTAGATGAACAGCCAGCGCGCCGGCACGCGGAAGCGGTCGAAGAAGGGCAGGTGCTCGAACAGGAACGAGTAGAGCGGCAGCGCGTCGCCCATGGCCAGCACGAACCCGAGCCCAGCCACCAGCGCCGCGGCGAGCGTGGCGGGACGCCGGGCGGCCAGGAGCGCCAGCAGCCCGGCCACGACGGGCAGCACGCCCACGTAGCCCAGCCACTCGGTGCTGGCGATGACGTTCCACTGGAAGCCTGGCAGCAGCGCCCAGGGCACGTCCCAGGGCGGCAGGGTAACGAAGGACGCGTCCTGGTAGTCCAGCCCGCCGGAGCGCACCGACTCCCGGGCCAGCTCCAGGGTGGGCACGAGCTGGAGGCTGGCCAGCCCCAGGCCGAGCGCCACCCCTGCGCCCAGCACACCCAGCGCCCACCCCAGGCGCTTCGGCTCGGCCAGCAGCGCGCGCACCACCACGAACACGCCCACGACGATCAGGCTCATGTAGGTTTCCTGAGGGTGCCCGGCCAGCAACTGGATGGCGAGCACGGCCGCGGCCGCGACCAGCATGCTGGGGCGGGGCCGGCGCGCCGCCTCGTCGAAGGCGGTGACCAGCAGCGGCAGCCAGGCAGCGGCGCTGACCTGGTTCAGGTGCCCGGCCTGGCCGGCGAAGAAGCCGCTGAACGTGAACGCCAGCCCGCCCAGCAGACTGGCGAGCGCGCCCAGGGCCAGGGTCCGCCGGGCGAAGAGGTAGAACAGGGCGCCGGCCAGGAACAGGTGCCCGACCAGCGAGGCCGAGTAGGCGTAGGGCACCGGCAGGACGTAGAACAGGGCGGTCAGGGGATAGAAGACCGCCGTCTGGGGATTGGCCAGGAACGGACTGCCCAGGAACAGGTCCGGGTTCCACAGGGGCAGCCGTCCCTGCCGGACCGCCTCGGCGGCGAAGTGGCGGAGCGGGTAGAAGTAGGCGAAGACGTCGTAGTCGGCCAGCACCAGGCCGCGGAAGACGAGATCCGGATAGTAGAGCAGGCTCGCCCCCAGCAGCACGCCCAGCGCCAGCCAGTCCTGAGTGCTGAGTGCTGAGTCCTGAGTCCTGAGTCCTGAGTCCTGAGTCCTGAGTGCTGAGTTCAAAGGGGCAGCGTTCGACTCGGGGCTAGAAACCTCGTCCTGAGCCGACGGTCGAGAGCTCACCGTCGACAGAGCCCTCGCAGACTGTGAACTGTGGACTGTCGACTGTGGACTTGGTTCAAACTCAGCACTCAGGACTCAGCACTCAGGACTCAGGACTCAGCACTCTGGGTCAGGGCAGGAACCGGTGGCGCACGAGGGTGAACAGGACGGTGAAGGCGTCCCGCCAGGTGATCTTCTTCCCCTCCCAGTACTCCCGCCCGGCGTACGAGATCGGCACCTCGTAGATCCGGTGGCCCATCTTGAGGATCCTGGCCGTGATCTCCGGATCGAACCCCCAGCGGGGCGAGCGCAGGTCGAGCTTGCGGGCGATGTCCGCCGTGAACATCTTGTAGCACGTCTCCATGTCGGAGAGGGTCGTGTCATACAGGATATTGGTGGTCAGGGTGAGCAGCCGGTTGCCCACGCTGTGCCAGAAGTACATCGCCTTGTGCTCGCCCAGGAAGCGCGAGCCGTAGACCACCTTGGCCTTGCCAGCCAGGATCGGGCGCAGCAGGACCAGGTAGTCCTCCGGGTCGTACTCCAGGTCCGCGTCCTGGATGACCACCACATCCCCGCTGACGTGCTTCAGTCCCTCTCGCACCGCACTGCCCTTGCCGCCGTTGCGCGACTGCAGGCGCAGCACGATGTCCTCGCGCTGCCACTCGGATACCAGGATCTCGCGCGTGCCGTCGGTGGAGTAGTCGTCCACGACGATGATCTCCTTCTCGACGGGGACGGCCCGCACGCGCTCGAGCAGCTCGCTGATGGTGGACCGCTCGTTGTAGACCGGGATGACGACCGAGAGCTTCATTGCAGATTGTAGATTGCAGATTGCAGATTTCGGATCGACGCGCGGTGCGTGAAACGCGAAGCGTGAAGCGCAAGAGCGAACTGGTCAGCCGTGTAATCGTTCACATCCGAACTCCCAAATCTGCAATCACTCTGCACGTCCGGGTGCGAACACCAGATACCGACGCGGGGGCACCTCGACCTGGTCGCGCAGGTAGTAGAAGCGCCCGATGGCCTCCAGGACGGGCGGAGGATAGAGCTGTGCCTCCAGGATGACCAGGTCGTAGCGCCGCGCTTCGAGATCGCTCACCAGGCTCGCCTCATCCCAGGCCCCCGCCTCCCACAGGTTGCGGAGATGGGTCGCATTGCCGACGATCGGTTTGCCAGCCGCCAGCACGAAGCTTGGATCCTCGGCCAGCACCGGCCCGCCAAACTGCCGCGCATACCTCACCAGCCTCTGTCCCGAGGCGATCTCCTGGAGGCCGGGCCTCCACCCCAGCGCCGTCGCCTGGAACCCGCTGTCGATGCGGCCAGGGAAGAGCGCCGCCAGGGGGCCGTGGGCGAACAGCGCCGCCTGCACGACCAGCAGCAGCCCCACCAGCAGCCGCGCCGCACCGGGCCAGGGCAGACTGGCCATCAACCGCCCTGCCTGCACGCACGCCGCGGCGACCACGGCCAGGAAATACGACTCGCCCGCGCCCCACTTGCCCGCGGTCAGCGCGAGCGCCGCCGCGAGGCCCAAGTATAAGCCAAACAGGCTCGGCGTGCCTGCCCGCGCCTCCCGCCAGGTCTGGATGGCCGCGAGCCCCACCACCACCAGGTGGAGCTGCAAGAAGTTCAGGTAATAGGCCACCGCCTGGCCGAGGTCCCAGGGATTGGCATTGCCGACGACCACGTTCGACCAGAAGTAGCCGCCAGAGGCCCACTCCAGCGCGACCACCAGCAGCCCGCCCAGCGCCCCCACCGAGGCCAGTAGCCCCAGCGCCTCCCGCCACCGTCCGCTCAGCAGCAGCCACAGCCCACCCGCGGCCAGGGCGTCGACCGTCGTCTGCTTGGCGAACAGCGCGGCCAGGAAGAGCACCGCCGGCCCGGCCAGGTCCTGAGAGCTGAGTGCTGAGTGCTGAGTGCTGAGTGGCGTGGCCTCCTGGCCCGGCCGCATGGCGTGGCCTTGTCCCCCGCCGCCCTGGTGGCGGGGCACCGTAGGGGCAGCCCCCTGTGGCTGCCCTGCCCCCTGTGGCTGCCCCCGCGCTACGTGCTCGAGGCTGGCCAGCGCGGCCAGGGCCAGCAGCAGGGCGGTGGCGTTCACCCGGGCCAGGGGCGTGGTGTGGAACACGTAGTTCGAGGCGAAGAAGAGCAGGGCAGCGCACGCCGCCGCATCCGCGCGGCGGTGCGGGCGCCACACCAGCCAGCCGATCAGTCCGCCGATGCCCAGCGTCGCGGCGATGGAAACCAGCCGCGCCGTGCCGAGCGACGGGCCGAGCCAGGCCATGGGGATCGAGATCAGGTAGGAGTAGAGCGGGGGGTAGTTGGACGAGTAGTAGGGGAAGGCGCTGTTGTCGGTGTAGATCCAGCGGCCCAGGTGGATCAGCCAGCCGCTGTAGGCATCGTAGCCCTCGCCCTGGTCGACCGCGAACGGATAGGCGACCAGCGCCCAGGCGTGGTCCAGGTAGGTCAGCAGGTACCCGCCCAGCAGCGCCAGCGCCACGGCCCACACCAGGGAGCAGGTTGCAGGTTGCGGCGCGGGCCGGGGGCGCGGCGCCACCAGCAAACAGCTCCCCGGGGGGGGGCGGGGGGGGGGGGCGGGGGGG
>JACQUR010000166.1 GCA_016210245.1 Chloroflexota bacterium | reverse complement strand
GTCCTGGTCGGCACGGTGGCCCGGTACGTCGGCTGGAGGAGTGATGAGTGATGGGTGATGAGTGGAGAACTCATCACCCATCACTCATCACTCATCACTCATCACTCATCACTGAGCGGTAGGGGCGGGCCTGCTTCGCCCCTGCCCGTGGCACCGCTCTTGCCGTGTCCGAATGTCTCGGCTGAGGAGCTACCGATGCGGCGACAGACCCCTTCTGGCAGTGGGCAACTTGGGGCAGTCCTCCGTCGGATGGCTGGCGCCGCGACCGAAGACCGCGAGCTGGTTCGCCTCGTGGAGGCGGTCCTGGACCAGGTGATGGCTGAGCTGGCGGCGCGCAGCGTCTCCCTCTCCCTCGCGGATGATGCCAGTCAGACGCTGCACCTGGCCCGCTCTCGAGCTCTGCCCTCCGACGTGGCGAGACGGCTGGCGGAGGTATCCTTCAGCGCGTCGGTGCTCGCCGCGCGGGCGGCGAGCAGCCGGCAGGTGCAGCTCGTGGAG
Organism: Chloroflexota bacterium; assembly: GCA_016210245.1. Taxonomy (GTDB): domain Bacteria; phylum Chloroflexota; class UBA6077; order UBA6077; family JACQUR01; genus JACQUR01. Next base: position 6,923 of record JACQUR010000166.1, on the reverse strand, counting down.
GACGTGGAGGCGCTGCCGGAGTCGGCGCCGGATCGGGAAGTCGCCGCGCTCACCGCCGCGGGCAGCATGCTCGCCATCCCGCTGCTCGCCAGCGGCAAGACCGTCGGCGTGCTCGTGGCAACCCGCGCGCAGCCAGGGGGCTTCGCCTCGGCTGAACTGGCAACGCTGCGCGGGCTCGCCGACATCCTGGCCGCGGTGATTGGCGAGGCCTGCGCGGGCGAGCGACGCCTGCGGACCAGGGTGGAGTCGATCAGCCACGCCTGCACGGCCATCTCCGAGGCGCTGACCGTCTTCCCCGTCGACTTGCGCAGCGTCCTGCAGACCATCGCCGAGCAAGCGCGGACGGTGGCCAGCGCGCAGTACGCCGCGCTGGGCATCGGCACGGACCCGGCGGTTCCGTTTGCCCCCTGGGTGTTCAGCGGCATGCCACCCGAGGTGGCCGAGGCGATCGGCCACTTTCCACGGCCGATCGCCACGCTGGGCGCGGTGGCCCGGACAGGGCAGGTGGTCCGCGTACCGGACGTCCATCGGCACCCCGCCTTCGTGGGCTTCCCTGCCCACCACCCCGCTATCACCAGCTTTCTGGGGGTGCCGGTTCGCTATCGGGGACGGAGCGTGGGCAATCTCTACCTGGGCAACAAGCTGGGCGCCGAGGAGTTCACGGAGGAAGACCGCTGGGCGATCGAACTGCTCGCGACCAACGCGGGCGTCGCCCTCCATCGCGCCCGCCTCCAGTTCATCCTGGAGAGCGCACCCAATAGCATGATCCTCGTCGAAGCGGACACCGGCCACCTGATGGCCAACCCGCAGGCCGGGCAGCTCTTCGGCCGCGCTCTGGCTCCGGAAGCCGGGCCAGGCCAGCTCGTGGGGCAGGTGTGTTACCCGGATGGCCGCCCCCTCACCCTGGAGGAGCTACCCAGCAGCCAGGTGCTGCGGGGGCGCACGGTCCAGGGCGAGGAACTGCTCGTCGTGCGCCCCGACGGAGGTCGCATTCCCGTGCTGGCCAGCGCTGCGCCCGTCCGCGTGCCGTGGGCGATGGAACATGCGGATGTGGTCATGACCTTCCAGGACGTGTCCGCGCTCAAGGAGCTGGAGCAGCTTCGGCAGGAGTGGACCTCCATTGTCGCCCACGACCTGCGCCAGCCCATCACCCTCATCGTCGGGTACGCCGGAGCGCTGCGCCGAGTGGCCGAGCGGCCCGACCGCCCGGAGCAGGAGCGCAAGGCCGTGGAGCACATTCGAGCCGCGGCCGGCAACCTGAACCGGATGATCGGTGACCTGCTCGACGCGTCGAGCATCGAGGCGCGCCGCCTGAAGCTGGAGCGGCGGGCGGTGGACCTGCCTGGCCTGGTGCAGACGGTCGTGGAGCGCATGGCCGAGATCACCGAGGGGCATGCGGTCCGCATGGCAATCGAGGAAGATCTTCCCTGCGTGGAGGCGGACCCTGGCCGGCTGGAGCAGGTGCTGGGCAACCTGCTCTCCAACGCTGCCAAGTACGGCTACCCGGGCACCGAGATACAGGTGGAGGTCGTTGGCGGCGATGGCGAGGTCCAGGTCTCGGTGACGAACCAGGGACCGGGCATCGCGCCCGAGGAGTTGGCGCACATCTTCTCCCGCTTCCACCGGGCCGCTTCGGCCAAAACAAGAGGGGTGGGAGGGCTTGGCCTGGGACTGTACATCTCCAAAGGGCTCGTGGAGGCCCACGGGGGCCGTATCTGGGCCGAGAGTACCCCTGGCCAGACGACCACCTTCCACTTCACGCTGCCCTCGGCTGCGCAGTAAGTATCACAGAATCCTCATGCCCATCCCCTACTACGCGCGGGAGCACCTGTGCGAAACTGGAGCTACGAGTGATGGCAAGGTAGTTTGGATACAATGGGGCTGCCGCCACCTTGCAGTCGCCGAGGGGACCATGAGCCAAGAGTCGTCCGGGCCGTGCTTCACCTGCAAGGAGTGCGGCGCGCACGAGCTGGTTGTGACCCATACCTACGCTGTCGTCGCACCCTACACCGCGAGCGCGCCGTGTACCTGCGGCCAGGCCAGCGATGGCGTGGCCGTCGAGCGGGTCTACCACCTCACCATCCCGTACCATGAATGGGGGCTGCTGGACGAGCGGCACCAGTGGACGTACGAGGAGAGTGAGGAGGTGGCTGGCGCTCAGAAGCAGGAGGACCGGTCCCAGGTCTTCTGCTCGGGGTGCCTCGAAGGCATCCCCGCGGACGCCTGGGAAACCAGCGCAGGGGCGCCGCGGGTGAGCGACGACAGCCACGAGTTCTACGTCCACTGTGACGGGTGCGAGCGCGAGATCGAGTTCGGCTGGTCGTACCCCGAGCGGGGCGGCCGCATCTGGCCGGTGGAGTGTACCGACTTCAACCCCTCGGCGTGCTGGCCAGAGCCGCGCTATCGCGAGGTGTGGGCACGCAGGGACTGGCTGCCCCGCAGGCCATGCCGGAAAGAGGGAGACTCGCTGCGCTGAGGGCGCGATGCATGGACTCGGGGGGCGACACCTGACTTGACGGCCAGGATGTGCAGTGCTATGCTGGCGCCACTGTGGAAGTGATCCGCTTAGGCGCGCAACTGGAGCCCTCGTCTTCACCTACCTTCGACGGCCGGGTGCTGGTCCAACAGCTTGTTGGCAAAGACGACGCGGACGTGTGCCGAGTCAGACTTGTTCGCTTCGTCGCCGGAGCGCGGACCAGGTGGCATGTACACACCTTCGACCAGGTCCTCCTTGCTACTGAAGGTGTCGGGGTCGTTGCCGATCAGCGCGAAGAGCACGCATTGCGGGCGGGAGAATTGGCCGTTGTCCGGGCTGGAACGGTCCACTGGCACGGTGCGGCGCCCGAGGGTGACTTCGCGCACATCAGTATCTCCACGGACGGCGAAACCAGGGTTCTAGGACCTCACGGGAGCTGATCGACACCCCGGCAACCCGGCAACATCGAGGGCCACCCCACGTGTCCCCTCGTGCGCTGGTGCGCCCCACGCGGCATCGTGCGGTTGTGTGTGCCCGTGGGCGGCTCGCGGCTGAGCCGGGCCGAGGCCGTCGAGCGGATCCCGGTGCGGCGGGCACTGGCCGGCCGCCGCCGGAGACGATCCCACAGAGGTGGCTCACTCGGCTCACCCTTCCAGGGTGAGCGCTTCAGGAGGGCTGAGATGCCGACAGCGCCGTCGCCTCGAAAGTCCATGCTGGCGAGGCTCCTGGTACCAGGCGGAGTGGGCGCACTTGCGCTCATCGCCTCAACGCTCATCGCGTGTGTCCCGGCTGCTCCGGGGCCCAGCGCCGTCTCCACGGCGCCGGCCGCAACGGCCGTTGCTAAGCCGGTGCCAACGGCCGCACCAGCCAGGCCGACGGAAGCCCCAAAGCCTGCTGCGAAGCCGACGGAGGCTCCTGCCGCCAAGCCGGCGGCCAAGGAGAGCCCGGCCGCCAGGCCCGCGTTCGACGAGAAGGCCGTCGCCGACTTCTACAAGGGCAAGACGGTGCGCATCATCGTCGGGGCGGCAGCCGGCGGCGGTTTCGATGTCTATTCCCGTGCCATTGCCAGATACCTCGGCAGGTACATCCCAGGGAATCCGACCGTTATCGTCGAGAACATGCCGGGCGCTGGGAGTATCGTTGCAGCCAACCACCTGTACAGGGCAGCGCCCAAGGACGGGACGGCGATCGCGGTTCTCGCCGGCCCCATCGTCCTCAACCAGGTCTTCGGTTCGGCGGGCCTTGAATTCGACATGGCGAAATTCAACTACCTCAACAACCCAACTCCCGAAACGCGCGTGCTGGTTGTCACGAAGAGGGCTGGAGTTGCGAAGTTCGAGGATCTTCTTGGCCCGAACAGCAAGCAACTGGTGATCGGCGCTATCCCGAGCAATGCGACAGAGCACGCACCCATACTGCTGCGCAACCTGCTGGACGCTAACCTCAAGATCGTGTCTGGCTACGACGGCACGTCGAAGATCCGCCAGGCTATGGATGGCGGGGAGGTGGACGGCTACGTTACCACCTGGGAGTCGGTGAAGATCTCGAATCGCCAGGAGATCGAGAGCGGCGATTGGGTTATCCTCGTCGAGTTCGAGGACCAGCCGCTGGCAAACCTGCCCGCTGGTATTCCGAGGATTCCGACAATTCCGGACATCGCGAAGAACGAAGAGCAACGGCTGCTCCTCACGTTTGGGGTTACCTACCCCAATCGGTTGGCGAAGGTCTATGTCCTTCCGCCGGAGACGCCGACCGACCGCCTGGCGGCGGTGGAAGCAGCGTTCAGGAGCACCATGAAGGACAAGGAGTTCCTGGCTGACGCCGAAAAAGCACAGCTCGATATTGCGCCTGTGTTCGGCGAGCAGATTCGCAAGATGATCCTCGAGATGCTGAGCATGCCGCCCAACATCAAGGCCAGACTGCAGGAACTGATCAAGCTCTAGCCGGAGGTTCAAGGAGTTTGGCCAAGGTCGGAACCTCGGTGAAGCGGTGTGAGGACCCGAGGCTGCTCGCCGGCGCCGGCCGATTCGTCGCCGACGTGGTGCTCCCACGAATGCTCGAGGTCGCCTTCGTCCGCAGCCCGCACGCACACGCCAGACTTGCCTCGGTAGATGTCTCTGCTGCGCTTGCAGTGCCCGGGGTCGTCGCCGTGCTCACCGGCGACGACCTGCCCACGCTGGTAACGCCCTATCGTGGAGCCCTCTCGCACCACCCTGGCATGAAGGCTGCCGAAATCTGGCCCCTGGCGAGAGGGAAGGTCCGCTTCGTCGGCGAGCCCATCGTTGCTATCGCTGCCGCGAACCGGTACCTCGCCGAGGACGCGTGCGATCGGGTGGAGGTGCGCTACGAACCGCTGGCCACTGTCCTGGACCCGGAGGCCGCGCTGGCGGCCGACGCACCGCTCATCTACGAGGAGCTCGGCACCAACCGGATGTACCATCGGGAGTTCAACGCCGGCCGCGTTGAGGACGCTCTCGCCAGCGCTCCCGTCCTCCGCTCGGAGGCCTACAGCTTCGGCCGGCAGACCGGCGCGCCTATTGAGCCGAGAGGCGTCCTTGCCGAGTACGACCGGGTCGCCAGAACACTGACGGTCTGGATATCGACCCAGGCGCCCCACATGGTGCAGGCGGTCTTGTCGCAAGTCACGGGCGTCGAGCTGCACCACGTCCGGGTGATCGCGCCGGACGTCGGCGGTGGCTTCGGGATGAAGCTGCACACGTACCAGGACGAAGTCGCCACGTGTGTGCTGGCAATGAGCATCGCCCGCCCGTTGAAGTGGGTTTCCGATCGCCGCGAGGCGCTGCTGACCGATGCCCACGCGCGGGAGCACCGAGTGCAGGTCCAGGTTGGAGCGGATCGGCTGGGCAAGATCCTGGGCATGCGCGCTGCCGTCCAGTCAACGGTGGGGCCAACCTCCGTCTTCCCTCGCACCAGCGTCAATGAAGGCACTCAGGTGGCGCGCTTGCTGCCAGGTCCTTATCGGCTAGCCAACTACGCTTGCACGCTGGACGTGATCGCTCAGAACAAGGGGTACACTGGCGCGTATCGATCGGTCGGACACCCGATCGCGATGGCGGTTACCGAAAGTGTGCTTGATAGCGTGGCGGATGCATTGAGGCTCGATCCGCTCGAGCTGCGCTTCCACAACTTCATTGATGAGGCAGAGATACCGTACACCACGGCAACGGGCCATGTCTACGACTCTGGCAGCTACGCGCGGGCGCTCGCAATGCTGGCGAAGGAGGCCGACTATCGTGGATTGCGCGCTTTCCAGGAGCGCCGTCGAACGGAAGGCCGCCTTGTTGGCATCGGGCTGTGCTGCTATGTGCTCTCCACTGCGTCCGGTGCTCAGTCGTCCTACGGAGCTGGTGGCGCTCCGATTACAGCCCACAACGGCACGACGATCAGGCTCGAACCCAATGGGAAGGCAACGGTACTCATTGGGATCACGACGCAAGGACAGGGGACGCTGACCACGACCGCGCAACTCGTGGCTGACGAGCTGGGCCTGGAGATCGACGACATCAGGGTCATTTCAGGAGACACCGCTATCGTGCCCTATGGCGCGGGAGCCTCGGGCAGCAGGACAGCGGCCACGGGGGGCACGGCGACGGTGCTCGCGGCTCGAGCCCTGCGCGAGAAGATCCTGGGATTCGCCGGGGCGCTCCTGGAAGTGACGCCGGATGACCTCGAGCTCGTGGCAGGTGAGGTCCGGGTCAAGGGCATGCCGGAGCGCAGCATAGCGTTGCGCAGCCTGGCCCAGGTGGTCTATTACAGAACGGCCCTCCTGCCGACCGGGCTCGAGCCGAGCCTGGAAGCCAACAAGCGCTTTGTCAACCCTCGGCCGCACCTGTTCACCAATGGCGTCAACCTGGCAATGGTGGAGGTGGATCCGGAAACTGGGCTCGTCGATATTCTCCGCTACGTCGTTGTTTGCGACTGCGGACGGATGATCAATCCCAGGATCGTCGAGGCACAGGTCCGAGGCGGCATTGCACAGGGTATCGGAGGCGCTCTCTACGAGCGGATCGTTTACGACGCACAAGGGCAGAACCTGACGTCCTCCTTGATGGACTATCTCGTGCCGACTGCGGCGGAGGTGCCGAGTATCGCCGTCTTCCACGTGCCCCCCGCGGATCCGCGCTCGCAGGAAATCAGAGGCATCGGCGAGGCCGGCGTGGCAGGCGCGCCCGGTGCGATGCTCAACGCAGTCAACGATGCCCTGAAACCCCGCGGTGCTCGTATTCGTGAACTACCGATTACGCCTGAACTGATCCTCGCAGCTCTTCGAGCGTCTGGTTCGCAGGCATCCTGAACCTGCCGTTGGCACCCGCTGCCAGGCGGATTGCAGTTGGCGACCAGGTGGAACAGCGTGGGCGTCGCGGCCTCGACTCGAGATTCGTGGGGTCGAGCCTGGCCCTGCACCCGTTGGGTGCAGGGCCAGGCT
>JACQUR010000165.1 GCA_016210245.1 Chloroflexota bacterium | reverse complement strand
TCGACCAGGTTGAGCAGGACGACCAGGGCCTGCCGGACCGGCCCCTCCGGCACCTGGGCCAGGTCCAGGGCTGCCAGCACCTCCTGTGGCGGATCGGGTCGCTGCTTCCCCACGCTCATGCCTCAAGTATACCCAGCCGGGCCGGCCTCCCCCGGATTATTGAGGAGATACCGATTGCGTTCAGTCCCACCAGCAAAACTGCTGCGACGTGGACATAGGGTCACGTGTAGTCGCCGTACACGTCGAGCGCGATCGTCTCGGCCACGCTTATCTCCCTTCTACAGGTCTCCGGCCCGAATTTGCGATAATTCTACTACCCGGCGAGTGTAGGGGCAGGCCCCTACATCTGATGAGCCCAAGGAGGCGCCATGTCAGCAGGCAAGATTGTACGCTTGACCAGCTTGAGTCACGGGGCCGGCTGAGCGTGCAAGTTCAGCTCGACTGAACTGGCGCACGTGCTGCGCTACCTGCCCCCGGTCCTGGATCCCAACGCCCTGGTGAGCGCCGCGACCGGCGACGACGCGGGCGTCTATAAGCTGCGGCCCGACCTGGCCGCCGTGGCGACGGTCGACTACATCACCCCGGTCGTCGACGATCCCTTCGTGTTCGGCCAGGTGGCGGTGGCCAACGCCGTGAGCGACATCTACGCCATGGGCGCCCGCCCGCTCTTCGGGCTCAACGTGGTCAACTTCCCGCGCGAGCTGCCCCTCGACATGCTGGCCACCATCCTGGCCGGCGGGGCGGAGAAGGCGGGCGAGGCCGAGCTGGCCATCCTGGGTGGCCACACCATCGACGACCCCGAGCCCAAGTACGGCATGGCCATCTTCGGCACCGTCCACCCCGACCACCTGGTGACCAACGCTGGCGCCCGGCCGGGCGACCAGCTCATCCTGACCAAGCCGCTGGGCATCGGGGCGATCACCACCGCCATCAAGCGCGACCTGGCCCCCCCGAGCGTGGCGGAGGCGGCGGTCCGCACCATGGTCACCTTGAACCGCTACGCCGCGGAAGCGATGCTGGAGGTGGGCGTCGATGCCGCCACTGACATCACCGGCTTCGGGCTGCTGGGCCACCTGGGCGAAGTAGTCCGGGCCAGCAAGGTAGGCGCGCGCCTCGCCTGGCGGAGCGTGCCGGTGCTGGAAGGCACCTGGGAGCTGGTGGCTCGGGACTGCGTGCCGGGCGGCACCCGCCGCAACCTGGAGTCCGTGGCGGAGTTCGTGTACTGGTCCCCTGGCGTGGGCGAGGCCCAGCAATTGGTCCTGGCCGACGCCCAGACCTCCGGCGGGCTGCTCATCGCCGTGCCCCCGCAGCGCGCCACTCAGCTCCTCACTGCCCTGCGCGCCCACGGCGTCCCCGAAGCCGCCCTGATCGGGTCCTGCACCGATGAAGCGGGCGTAGTGTGGGTGGAGTAATCAGCAGTCAGGAATCAGCAGTCAGCGGTCAGTGGCCGGCGGCCACTGACCGCTGACTGCTGATTCCTGACTGCTATGGTATAGTAGCCCGCGGACCGATCCCCCCATAGCTACTTCGGAGGAGTCATGAACCTGCGTACCCCCGGCCCAACCCCGTTGCCCGAGCCTGTTCGCCAGGCGCTGGCCCGGGACATGGTCAACCACCGCGGGCCGGAGTTTGCTGCCCTGATGCGCGAAACCGTCCAGATCCTGAAAGAGCTGTTCCGCACCCAGCACGATCTGCTGATCCTGACCGGATCGGGCACGGGTGGCCTGGAGGCGGCCGCCGTCAACATGCTCTCCCCGGGCGACAAAGTCCTGGCGGTGAGCATCGGCTACTTTGGCGATCGCTTCGCCAGGATCGCCGAGGCGTTCGGGGCGCAGGTGCGCAGGCTCAGCTTCCCGTGGGGCCAGGCGGCCGACCCCGAGCAGGTACGCGCAGCGCTGGCCGAGGACCCGGACCTCGGGGTGGTGCTGGTCACCCACAACGACACCTCGACCGGCGTGACCAACGACCTGGAAGCCCTCACCCGCGTGGTCAAAGGCGCCGGGCGACTGCTGCTGGTGGACGCGGTCAGCTCTATCGGCTCGGTCCCGCTGGAAACCGATGCCTGGGGTTGCGACGTGGTCATCACCGGGTCGCAGAAGTCCTGGATGACCCCGCCCGGCCTGGCCCTGGTGTCGGTCAGCCCGGCCGCCTGGGAGGCGCACCGCCGGGCGCGCACGCCGCGCTTCTACTGGGACTTCACCGCGCACGCCAAGCAGGTGGAGCGGGGCAGCACCCCCTGGACGCCGGCGGTGAGCGCGATCTACGGCCTCAACGTGGCCGTGAAGCTGATGCAGGCCGAGGGGCTGGAGGCGATCTTCGCCCGCCACCGCCGCGTGGCCGACTACGCGCGCGGGCGGCTGCGCGAGCTGGGCCTGCGGCTGCTGGCCGACGAGCGCCACGCCTCCAACACCGTGACCGCCTTCTTCGCGCCCGAGGGCGTCGACCAGAAACGGGTGCTGCGCCGCCTGCGCGAGGAGCGCGACGTGGTGCTGGCTGGCGGCCAGGGCCACCTGGAGGCCACGCTCATGCGCATTGGCCACATGGGCTACGTGGACGTGCCGGCGGTCAAGGCCGCGCTCGATGCGCTCGCGGACGTGCTCGCCCAGGAGCGGGCCGCCGCGCCAGCCGTACGTTAAGGACTGAGGATTGAGCGATGAGGACCGCGTAGGGGCAGCCCCCTGTGGCTGCCCCACCCCCGCCCGGTCGCTCGATCCGCATCGCTCGGAAGAAGGCAGTAGTGTAGTAAGGACATGGCAATCATCCTCGTCGCCGACCCTATCGCCCGGGAGGGCATCGAGTGCCTGCGCCAACACGGCGAGGTCGTCGTGCTGGCCGGCCAGCCGCGCGAGGCGCTGCGCGAGCGCCTGCCAGATGCGGATGCGCTGGTGGTGCGGAGTGAGACCAAGGTCACGGCCGAGTTGATCGCGTTGGCGGCGCGCTTGCGGGTCGTCGGCCGCGCTGGCGCCGGAGTGGATAACATCGACCTGGACGCGGCCACCCGACGCGGCATCGTGGTGGTCAACGCGCCCGGCGGGAACACCATCGCCGCCGCCGAGCACGCCCTGGCGCTGCTGATGGCAGTGGTGCGCCGCATTCCCCAGGCCGACGCCGCGCTCAAGCAGGGGCGCTGGGAGCGCTCGCGCTTCATCGGCGTGGAGCTGCGGGGCAAGACCCTCGGCCTGGTGGGCCTGGGGCGCGTGGGCACCGAGGTGGCCCGCCGGGCGCAGAGCTTCGAGATGCGGGTGCTGGTCTTCGATCCCTACGTGCCGGCCGAGCGGGCACGCCGCCTGGGGCTGGAGCCGTCCAGCCTGGAGACGGTGCTGCGCGAGAGCGACTTTGTCAGCCTGCACGTGCCGCTGACCGATGAGACCCGGGGCCTGCTCAACGCCGAGCGCCTGGAGCTGATGCGCCCCTCCGCCTACTTGATCAACGCTGCTCGTGGCGGCCTGGTGGACGAGGCCGCCCTCCTGGCCACGCTGGAGGCCGGCCGCCTGGCCGGCGCCGGCCTGGACGTCTTCGCCCGCGAGCCGGCGGCCGATAACCCGCTGGCCCGCCATCCCCGGGTGGTGGCCACGCCCCACCTGGGCGCCTCCACTGTGGAGGCGCAGGCCCAGGTGGCGGTGCAGATCGCCGAGCAGGTGGCCGCGGTGCTCCAGGGGCGGCCGGCGCAGTTCGCAGTGAACGCGCCCCTCTTCCCGGCCGAGTTGGCCGGCCAGGTGGAGCCCTACCTGGAGCTAGCCCACCTGCTGGGCAACCTGTGCCGCCAGTTGGCGGATGGGCGCTTCCGCTCGGTGGAGGTGGAGTACCACGGCGACATCGCGGAGACGGAGACGGCGGCGCTGACCGCGGCTGCGGTGCGGGGCATCCTGGCCCCGGTCTCGGGCGAGCCGGTCACCCTGGTCAACGCCCACCTGGTGGCGCGCAGCCGCGGCCTGCAGATCGTCGAGAAGAAGAGCCGCGGCCGAGAGAACCACACCAACCTGGCCACGGTGACCATCACCACCGATGAAGGGCAGCGCAGCGTCGGCGGCACGGTGATGGATGGCCAGCCCCACATCGTGCGGGTGGACGACTACTGGGTGGACCTGGTGCCGAACGAGAACTACATGCTGGTCACCCAGCACGAGGACCGCCCCGGGATCATCGGCAAGGTGGGGACGATCCTGGGCGAGGCGGACATCAACATTTCGTCCATGCAGGTAGGCCGCCAGCAGCCGCGGGGCAAGGCGTTGATGATGCTGACCGTGGACGAGCAGATCACGCCCGAGGTGGCGGCGCGGATTCGGAGCGTCGCCAACGTGGCGGTGATCAAGGTCGTGAAACTATGATCCAGTGGTCAGTGGTCAGTGGTCAGTGGTCAGTGAGCCCAACCACTGACCACTGACCACTGACCACTGATCGCTCATGGCTGACCGCTCCATCCGACACGCACTGAGCAGCCTGGCCGACTGGTACGACAACCTGACCGATCTCCAGCGCGTCGGGGCTGCTCTGCTCGCCATGCTGGTGCTGCTCTCGACCGCGCTGTACTGCCTCGGCCTGGGCAGCGCAGTGCTCGTCGCCCGGGTCCAGGCGTCCGGCGCCAATCCCACGCAGGTGGCGGCGACGTCCACCGCGACCGTCGAAAGCCTTGCGTTCGAGCCTAGCCCGAGCTCAACGGCGCGCCCGGCCAGCCCCACGGCGGAGCCCGGCCGGGCAACCGCTGCGCCGCCGGTTCCGAGCGCTACCCCCATCGCCGCGCCGCCCGTGGTGCTGGGGGAGGTGCGCCCCCGCCCGCTGCCGCCGCCCCGGCCCACAACCGAGCCGGGCGAGCCCACCCCGACTCCCTTGCCCACCACCAAGCCGCGCATCGTCGGCCCGAGCCCAACCCCGGGCACGCCGGGCGTGGTGACGCCCGGACTGCCGCTCACGCGGACCGCTACACCCGCCGGCACGCCTGCGCGGACCGCCACCCCCGGCGGCACGCCCACGCCAGGGACAAGCCCGGTGGCAACGCCCGCCGGCCCGACGCCCACCCGGCCAGTCGGCCCTCCAAGCCCCACCGCCGCCGTCCCGCTGGTGACGCCCGGGCTGCCCCCCTCGCCCACCACTGCGCCCACCGTGGCGGCAACACCTACGCGCGCCCCCACGCTGCCGGCACGCTAGTGGGTCATGTGCCAAGTCCAGTGGCACTGGTCCAGGGGTCTGCCCAGTACTGGTGCGTGGAGGTCGTAGGGGCAGACGGCCC
>JACQUR010000003.1 GCA_016210245.1 Chloroflexota bacterium | reverse complement strand
GCCGTGCATCCGCAACGGGGTCTTCGTGCAGCGCTTCGTCCCGAGCTTCAACCACTGGAACGGGTCCTCGCCCAGGTGCTGGACCATCTTCTTGATCTGCACCCCGGGCACAAAGAACTCCATCGCGTCGAACCCTGCCTCGTCCAGGTCCGGCACGGTAGCCAGCATCATGCCCGTGCGCATGTTCAGGGCCCAGTTGCTCTGGTTGCCATCCCGCACGGTCGTGTCAACGAACTTGATCTCGGTGCTCATCGATCCCCATCACGCGGTGAACTCCATCCAGACACCCGGCCCACCCGCGGCATCGATTCCCCAGCGCCCTGAGCAGCGCCTCGCGGAGCTGCGCTCAGCCCACGGTGCGCTCGCGCATCGGCAGCTCAACGCTGCCCCGCGCCTGCGGCGGTCATTGGCCAGGCCCCCCGATGATGGTAGCGACCTGCACCACCGGAGTGCCAGCGGCGTCGAGCAGCACCCTGCATCGGACCGGGATGGCGAGCGCACACGAGGACGCGGCGTCGGCACCCAGCGACGCCGCATGGCCAACTGGCCTCATCCTGCTGCGTCCGAACGTGCAGGTGACCTGCCGACAGCACCCACGGAGATTGCAACAGCCATCGCACCAGCCAGGACGAACACCAGAGAACGCTTGCGGAAAGGGGGCGGCAACCTCCCCGTGGCAGGCGGGGTAGTCGACTGGGACAGCGCACCTCACACCCAGGCCCGCCCTTCAGGGCGGCAACCTCCCTGGGAGGGGCCCGCCCCTACACTACCAGCCCGGTGAAGAAGAAGATGGAGCGGGAGGCAATCTCGCCGCCGCAGACCAGGCTGGCGACGACGTAGAGCAGGCCGGTGGCCGACTGCATGGAGCGCACGCTGGCGGTCTTCCACACCAGCACTCCAACGCCCAGCGGGAACAGCACCCCGAACAGCAGACGCAACCAGAAGAAGAGGCTCAGCTCGCCCAGGGCCGCGTCCGGGCTTCGGCCGGCGAAGGCCAGCAGGATGGGAAGGAGCAGGACCTGGCCGGCCAGGGCCAGCAGCAGCACCCGCGTCACGCGCAGCAGCGGCCGGCTGGGCAACCGTGGAGTCACCAGGTACCAGTGGCCGAGGATCAGGCCGTCCGTGGCCGCGCCCAGGGCGATGGCGCCGACGAGCACGCTCAGCGGCGCGCCCAACCCGAAGAGCTGCGGCCCGGGCTGCACCAGGGCCGCCGCCAGCAGCGCTCCCAAGGCGGCCAGCGCCGCCAGACGGCCGAGCCAGCGACGTACCGCCCCGGCGCCGAAGGCGACCGCGCCCAGGTACAGGCCCGAGAGCGCTAGCAGCGCCACCAGCAGGCTGCGCTCGATGCTCAGCCAGGCAGGATCGGGCGGATAGAGCCACGAGGCCGAGGGCGGGAAACTGGCGCGCAGGCTCAGAGCGAGCGCGGCCGAGCCCCACAGGGCCAGTCCGGTCAACAGCGCGAAGCTTCGGCTCACCTCGTCCCGTAGTTCCACCAGCAGCAGGACCAGCAAGCCGCCGGCTGCCAGTTCGAGCAGCACGAAGTAGAGGGTGGCTGGAAGCGTCTCCACCTCCGGATTGTAGCGGCGCCCGGTGGGTCCGTCCAGGGAATCGGGACGGGGGACTGCCGGGACGCGGGGACGGGGAGACGCGGCGACGCGGGGACGCGGGCAGAGGCCTACGGCTTCCTCTCTCCGCGTCTCCCCGTCTCCCCGTCGCCGCGTCCCCCTGTTCCGGAGATGTGGCATGCCCCTTGCCCATTCCGACCGGCGGGGCGAGCGATGTCTACACCAGAAGAGACGGCAGTGGGAGTATTCGGGCGGTTCGAAGACGCAGAGGCCGCCGCTGACGATCTGCGCGCCGCAGGCGTGCGCTCGCGCGACGTGTGGCTGCTGGCCCAGGGTGGTCGGCCGGCCGAGATGGGGCCAGGGCGCGTGGTGGGCGTTCTGGAGGCCATGGGCGTGCCCGAGGCCGTGGCGCGCTGGGGCGAGGCGCAGTACCGTCGCGGGGGCATCCTGCTGGTCGTGCGCTCGCCGGGCCACCACCAGCAAGTCGAGGACATCCTGCTGGACCGCGGCGCCACGGAGATCCACCCGAGCAGGCCGGTTCCTGTGGCCCGCCATCGCAGGGAACAGGGCGAGCGGCCCTGAGCCGGCTCAGGCCTCCTCGAGTCGCGCGGCCAGCGCAGCGCGGTCCAGGATCGAGATCCGCCGCCGCCCCAGCTCCACGTAGCCGGCGGCCTGAAACTCGTCGAGGGTCTTGGTGACCGTCTCGCGATAGGCGCCCACCATATCCCCCAGTTCCTGGTGGGTGACGCCCTCGATCACGCCGTCGCGCTCGCGCCCCAGGCGCAGGAGCACCGAGGCCAGGCGCGCTGGCACGCTGCGATAGGCCAGGTCCTCCAGGCGCGCCTCGCTCTCCGCCAGCCGTCGGCCCAGGATCTCCAGCATGCGCAGCGCCACCTGGGGCCGGCTCAGCACCAGGCGCTCGATGTCGGCGGGGCTCATCACGCACAGGGTGCAGTCCTCCAGCGCCTCGGCCGAGGCGTTGCGCATGCGCTCACCCAGGAGCGGCATCTCGCCGAAGAACGTCCCGGGCTCGAGGATGGCCAGCTCCAGCTTCTTGCCGCTGGGGCTGAAGCGGGAGAGCCGCACCCGGCCCTTCTTGAGCAGGAAGAGCCCCTCGGCCGTGTCGTCCTGGTGGTAGAGCACCCGCCCTTTGCGGGCGGTAGTCATCTGCGTCGTCGCTTCCAGCCACTTCAGGTCCTCGGGAGCGAGGTCGCGGAAGATGTCGATCTCGCGCAGGAACGCCCGCTTGTGCGGGAGCTGCGCCTCGACGCTGCGGGGCTCCCGCGCCGCCCCATGCGAGCCAAAGACCCGCCGCAGCCCTGGCAGGACTCCGTTTGGCATGCTGCTCCTCTGTGAGGATCATCGCGCAGGCACTGAATCGGAGATGGAGCTCACCTCCAACCTTGGACCATTGGCGTGCGCTCTTGCCGAACTATCGCGTCGCGGATGACCGAAGACCGGGAAGACGGCGGGAGGCATGGCCGAAGATACCCGCAGCGACGACCCGACTATTCCCAGTGATGCACGGCTATGGCGACGCATACCTCCAAGGCACTTCTACATACGATGACAACCGGGGTTGCCAGCGACCGTCGAGCGCAGCATTCGAAAACGATGCCGATGGCAGTCCGATGTCCGTTATGTTGGCGACTCCAGGACGCGACCCTCGGTCGGTGCTAATTGGCCACGAAGGCTATGCGCTTGCTGAGACCACGGCTGGGTTCGTCCGCGAAAACGGGCAAGGCGTCATTCGCGCGCCAGAACCTAATGAGCCCGACCACGTCCTGGTGGTTGGGCGCAAGACTGAGAGCACACGGCGCAGGCTCGCCAGAGCTGCTGTTTGGGTTGTTCCCCCGCCAGGCTAGCTGCAACTTCCGCCGGCGGTACCACCCCCTCGGCGTGATGAGGGGGCCAGATGTTTGTCTGATTCCCCGGCAGAGTGACCGCCACACTCACGAATCGGACGGCCGCCAGACTCTGATGGCGGGGTTGAACACACCTGCTGCGAACCAGAAATGGTTGCCGTGTATGGCTGGCTCCAGCCGCTGGCCTTGCAGCGGGCCAGCGGTCGCCTGCCCCAGGACATTCCAGGCGCTGCCGGTCTCTCGGTCCACGATGGTCCCCTGGCGGGACTCGAAGGTGAGCGCGCGACCCTCCAGGACTGGGCGGAAGACGCCCGTGGCGCCGATGTCGCGCGAGTTGGCGATCGACGCCTGGTCCAGGGCGGAGCTGGTGCCTCTGGCCCAGAAGACCACTATGGGGACGCTGCCTACGCTATCCAGTATCACGCCCCGCGGCTGCAGCAGGCGGAACGGATAGGCGGCTGCCTGGCCGTTCAACTCCACCGTGACCACTCGCTCCATCGGCGGCAGGCGGGGGTCCGGCGTGCCCTTGAACAAGAAGGGGGAGTCCTTGACGTTGTCGTAGCCCACGTACGGATTGGAGCCGTAGGGCCGTGCATAACCCGTCTCGCGCGAGAGCATGCGGCCGCTGGCGAAGGTGGCCTTGAAGTCGCGGTAGGACACAATGGAGGCCGGCAGGAAGCGCAGCCTGGTGCCCGCCAACTGGCCCACGATGGCCTCCCCAGTGGCTTGCTGCCACCAGGACTCGGTCCTGTCGTCCCACATCACCAGGTCCGAGTGGCGCAGATTGCCGGTAGTGCCGAAACGTAGGGTGCCCACGCCCTCCAGCCGACGGTCGAAGGCGATGGCAGTGTTGCACAGCGGGCAGAAGGTGATCGCGACTGGCATCCCGGCGACCTCGTCGTTGACGATCTCGTGCCAGATCAGGACCTGGAGTGGGTAGGCCCGGGCTTCGCCCTGGAGGGCGAACGCGATGACCGGCTCGCTGTCCTTGAGCCAGCCATCAGCCTCGGCCGGCGTGACGAAGCGGGGCTGGTCGATGGGCGGGATGCCGTCCCGAGGTGGCCCGCCCGAGTCCAGGTCGTCCAGCGGGACGGTGTGGCGGCTGAAATCCGTCTTCCAGCCAATGGTGCTGAAGCGCAACCGGCTGAGGTCGGGCATGGTCGTCGTCGGAACGATGGTCGCCCGTGGCGCAGGGCTCGGGTCAGGTGGAGCGGGCGGGGGCGCCGGAGCGCACGCGGTCGCCAGGGCCACCAGGGCAAAGACGAAGCCATGGAGACGAGGCGCCATGATGCGGCCGCCTCCTTTCAAGAGGGATGCCTGCGGCGCCGCTCGGCGGAAGAGCCGCACTGCGGGGAGCAGGCGCACCACGTACCGCTACCCCAACTCCTGGAGCCGTGCCAGCAGTTCCCGGTTCGATGGCTCCGTGAGGACTGAGCCGTCCGGAAAGATGATGGTCGGGACCACGCGCAGGCCACCGTTCAGGCGCAGCACCACCTCCTGGGCGCCCGGCTCGGCGTCGATGTCGATCCAGCGATAGCCGACGCCGCGCTGGTCGAGGACCCGCCTGGCGCGGTGGCAATCGCCACACCAGGTCGTACCGTAGACGGTGAGTGCGTTGTCAGTCATTTCCCTTTCCCGGTTGTCGCGCATGTCACGCGCGCCCTGGCACTCGGGCGTCCCACGCAAACAGGCGCTGGTCTTGGCCGATTCTACCGCTTGCACCACGCCGCGACTGTAAGGCTGATTACTCTGGCCGAGCCTGGTGGCGGGCGATCGTCTGAACGAGCGCCTCACGGTGAGGGTTGCCCAGCGAGATGATCTTGCCGTCCAGCAAGTAGGTTGGGGTAGCGGCGACGTTGCGGGGCGCCGGACGCCGGCCGTCCAGCTCGATCAACTCGACCTGGAGCGCGGGGAAGCGTTCCGCGATCTCACGGGCGATGGCACGCGCCTCCCCACACTCCCAACAGTCCGACGCCACGACGATCTCCAAGCGCATCTGCTGCCCCCGGCACGTATCCCGAGCGTGATCTTCGGTTTCATCCTACTGAACTGGGGACCCATGGTTCTGTAAGGACGGTTACGCCGCCGGGGGCCAGGGGACAGGAGGCACCTGGATCCGTGGGGTGGAGATGGAAACCTTCACCCAACGGGTGAAGGTTTCCATC